>CAZVRN010000017.1:5186-11093 GCA_964629485.1 uncultured Thermodesulfobacteriota bacterium
AAGAGAAACCATTGAAAAATCATCTCTAAATAACGATAATTTTTATATTTTTTGAGCTTGAGCTGCTTCTGGCTCACCTCGCCCAAGTATCCGATCACGTGGGCGGCCAGGCTTTCGCGCAGATATTTTCGCTGCGGCTTGACCCTGATGACAATCCCGGGCAGCTCGTAGCGATGGGTCTCCAGGACAGCCAGCTCTAACCGGCTCAAATTCGATCTAATCGGGACTGGTTTAAAAGCCGGCTGAGCCCGGGCTTTTTCAAAAGCCGGCTTCAAATCCTTGGGGGGCAGGTTTAAAAGACGTGTAAGCCTCTTGATTAAAACATCAAAATCCGGCACATCCTCCCGAATCACGGCCGCATCGAAGCTAGAATGATTGTCAACCAGAATCTGGCCGTTGTGATCCAGGATCAGGCCGCGGGCCGGCAGAATCTCCTGCACACGGGTACGATTACTTTCAGAGAGTATCCGAAACTCAGGCCCCTTAATGATTTGGAGATACCACAGCCGCACTAACAAAAGCAGAAAGATGATAAAAAGAATGAACAGGAGCTGAGTGGGTCTGGATTTAATGTCCTCAGACTCTTCGGCAAAAGGGCTCCTGGTAGTGTTCACGCCGTCTCTCCCGTTCGCTGATCGGCCGAACTTCGGATTCGTTCAAAAAACCGGAAAAAAAGCGGGGAAAGCAAGGCGGTGAGCAGTACCGAGACAGCCTGGGTGATAAAATAGTGAGCGCTTGAAGCTTCCAGAATAAGACGAAACGGCCAGCCATACAGGGAGAGGAAACCCCAGATCATCACCTGGCTCAAAGCGGCCAGAAAAAGCACGACCAGGATTTGATAAAGTGAGGCGGCCGGGTCGAGTTTCTGGCGCATGAAGATTGTGACGCCGAAGATTGCAAGATAATTGAGGGTAAACATGGCTAAGGGCCCGCCGGTGGCTACGTCGGTCAGAAGGCCGAATAAGACACTCAGGATCGAACCGGGGATAATGGGAACGGCGAGTCCGAAATAGACTATGAGGATCAGGATAAAATTGGGCCGGCAGTAATCAGGGTCCACCCAGGTCCATGCCGTGGTTTCCAGGATCAGGAAAGCAAAGCCTAAAAAAAAGTAAACCAGTGCTTCTGTCAGGGACAACGACTGCGCTCGAAGCTGGGTCTCCATTTAAAAAAGGCTATCCTCCTTCAAAATGACAAGGACCTCCTCCAGCTTATCGAACTTTACCGCAGGCACGACATCAACCTCCAGGAATAAACTGTGGTTGCTCTTTTTAACCCGGCTGACATACCCCAGTTTCAGACCCTTTGGGAAGACACCGCCACACCCGGAGGTGACCAAAACGTCCCCCTTGACCAGATCATCGTTCTTGAGGACGTACTTGAGTTCGCAGGTGGGGGCCGATTTCCCGCTCAAAATACCGCGATTGCGTGTTCTCTGGACAAGGGCGTCAATGGAGCTATTATAATCAATCATGAGCAGGACTCTGGCGTAATGGGACGAAAGCTCTATGATTCTGCCGACGACACCCGTATCCACCACCACGGGCATACCGTTTTTAATCCCGTCGGCTTCTCCGCGGTCGATGATAATGGTCTTGAACCAGGCTTTGGGGTCCCAGGCCACAACCCGCGCTCCGACAGTAGGCAGATTGCTATGGATTTGAAAATTCAGCAGCCTCTCCAGGCGCTTATTAGCCAGACCGGCTTCCCGGAGGCTGTTGTTCAAAGCCCGAAACCGGGCCACGGCCTGGTGCAGTTTCCTGTTTTCTTCCCTGGTATTGACAAAATAAAAATAACCCTGCCAGAAATTTTCAACGGTTGAAGCGGAGCCGGTAACCATTTTCTGAAACGTGGATACGATTTCCAGCGTAAGCCCCTTCGGCCTGAAAAAGCTTTTTGATCCACTGACCCACCGTATGAAAACAGCAAGGATGAAGATAATAAAAGCTGTCAGGAGAATCGAACGCCAATATCGCAACATAAAACAAGACTCAACACCTGCCGGTCTAAAAGCACATCAAGAAAGACAAGCTGCAACCCTTATCTAATCATAACCTCCTTGAGGATATCCAGGTTATCCAGGGCCTTGCCCGAGCCCACAGCTACGGTCGAGAGGGGGTCTTCGGTTATTGTAATGGGCAGGTTTGTCTCTTCTCTTAAAAGAACGTCCAGATTCCCGAGTAAAGCCCCACCGCCAGTGAGGACGATTCCCTTGTCCACAATGTCCGCCGCCAACTCCGGAGGGGTCTGCTCCAGGGCGATACGAACAACTTCCACGATAGTTTCGATCTGTTCGGTTATTGATTTACGCACTTCTTCTGAATCAATGGTTACAGTCTTGGGAATGCCGCTGACGAGGTCGCGGCCCTTAACCTCATAAGTGGTCACATCGTCCCCCGGGTAAGCCGAACCGATCTCCATTTTGATCCTTTCGGCTGTTCGTTCGCCTATGAGCAGATTATACTGGCGCTTGATATGCTGAATAATGGCCTCATCCATTTTATCTCCGCCCACCCGAACGGACTTCGAATAAACAATGCCTGCCAGTGAAATGACTGCGACCTCGGTCGTACCTCCCCCGATATCAACGACCATATTGGAGGTCGCCTCGGTCACGGGAAGACCGGCGCCGATAGCCGCGGCCATGGGTTCCTCAATGAGATAAACTTCCCTGGCCCCGGCGGATTCCGCGGATTCTCTTACGGCTCGTTTTTCGACCTGGGTGATGCCAGAAGGAACGGAGACGATAATCCGCGGCCGGATCAGGGTTCGCCTGTTGTGGACCATGCGGATAAAGTGCCTGAGCATGGCTTCAGTAATCTCAAAATCGGCGATAACTCCCTCTCGCATGGGGCGAATGGCGACAATGTTGCCAGGGGTACGGCCAACCATTTTTTTCGCCTCTTTTCCAACGGCCAGAACCCTTTTAGCTCCTTTTGTGTCATTCCGGACTGCGACCACCGAAGGTTCCGACAGGACAATACCCTTTCCCTTGACGTAAACAAGGGTGTTGGCAGTGCCCAAATCCACGGCTAAATCACTTGAAAAAGCTCCTAATAACGGATCAATTAACATAATCGCAGGCTCCTCATAGTATTGACGGCATCCTTCTGTCGGCTGGCCGGAAAATTATCTAAAACTGATAATTTCAAGCTAGCAGAAAAAATATAAAAATTCAAGAGTTAATCGTAACGAAATCCATATATATTTTCTTGACACGAGATCAGTCAAAGCCTTAGTATCTCGGCCATGCATTTTTTCAGCAACCTGCCCGCTCTGATCAATGTTCTGATAGCTTTCGGCCTGATTCTGGTCGTTCACCGGTTGAAAATCCATTTGAGCGTGGGGCTTTTCCTGGGGGCCCTCGCGCTCGGATTCCTGATGAATCTTCCGCCGTCCGAGATTTTGACCGGGGTATTGAAAAGCATCTTGAGTCGCCTGGTCCTGTCTCTGCTTCTCATCGTGGCCCTCATCCTGGTCCTGAGCCAGCTCATGAGTGAATCGGGTCAGCTTGACCGTCTGGTCAGGCACTTTACCAAAGCGACACGCAACGCCAGGCTGGTTACAGCGGTTATGCCCGCCATGATCGGCCTCCTACCCATGCCCGGCGGAGCCCTGTTTTCCGCCCCCATGGTCCGAGCCGCCAGTGAGAACGCCGGTTTGGACGCAAATTTAAAGACAGCCATTAATTACTGGTTCAGGCATATCTGGGAGTACTGGTGGCCGCTTTACCCGGGCATGATTCTGGCGGTCAGCCTGCTGGGCGTTCAAACATGGCAGTTCATCCTGTTCCAATCCCCCCTGACTGTTTTTGCCGTCTTCAGCGGTTTCCTGTTTCTTTTACGGCATATGCCCAAGGCCAGTCCCTCAGAACGCCGAAAGAGCGGCAAGTCCGAAAGCTGGGGCCTGTTCCTTAAAGAGGCGCGTCCGATTCTCCTGGTTATTCTGGCCATCCCGGGCGTGGCGCTTGCCGAGTTGATCTTCGGTCTGGACCTGCCCGGCCTGACGTCGGTCTTCCTCGGCCTGGGGCTCTGTCTGATATGCGTCATCTGGCAGAACCGGATTCCGCCCGTTCAGGTAGTAAAGGCGGTTCTAAACCCGGCTATCCCGCCGATGCTCTTTCTCATCCTGGGTATCATGGCTTTTAAGGGGATTATGATCGAAAGCCAAGCTGTGATCAAAATACATGCCGAAATGAGCCGCTACGGCATTCCGCCGATCCTGTTCGTTCTGCTCATGCCCTTTCTGGCCGGTTTTTTCACCGGTATCGCTATCGGATTTGTAGGCACTTCTTTCCCCTTGATCGTGCCTCTGATCGCCCATTACCAAGGCACGGGTTACATGAGCCATGCCCTGCTGGCCTATGCTTTCGGCTTCATGGGCATGATGCTTTCTCCGGTTCACCTCTGCCTCCTGGTCACCCGGGATTACTTCAAGGCGAACCTGCTTAAAAGCTTCCGCCTCCTGATTGGACCGGTAGGTCTATTCCTCTTGCTGACCCTGATATATTTCGGATTGCTGCAAATATAAAGGCCTCTACAAAATTCGTCCTTTAGCTGAACTCATTGTCAGATTCCGCGATTTCAACAAAGTTACTCGTTTTGCAACGGTCTTAAATAATAAATTGAGACCTCTTCGCGGGTCTCTTACGGCTGTAATTTTGGATATTCGGCTTCATTTACAAGCGAGATTCAACAGTTAGGGAAGGGTTAACATGCCCATTGACAGGCTATCACTGGTGGGCTAAAATGCTTATATGTACGATATTTCACAAGTGCAAGGAGTCTGAAGGATCTTGGATAACCCTCAGAAAATACTGATTATTGACGATGAAGAAGATATGCGTGATTCCTGCGCGCGCATACTCGAGAAGACCGGACTTCATGTTGATACCGCCCCTGACGGACCTTCCGGCTTGAGTCTTATCGAACGAAAAACTTACGACCTTATCCTCCTTGATCTTATTCTCCCGGAAAGTGACGGTTTAACCCTGCTCAGGCACATCAAGGCAAAACACCTTGAAACGCCTGTCATCGTTATTTCGGCTTACGGAACCGTAAAAACAGCCGTGGAGGCCATGAAACTGGGCGCCTATGATTTCCTGCCAAAATCATTCACACCCAAAGAGCTCCGCCGGATAGTCGCATCGGCCCTGGAAGAAAAAAAGCAAACCGGGCAACAGACTTACCGACGGGATCAGTTTGAACGGGCGCAGCAAGAGGCCCGGGTTGTGTACAAGAGCAGCGTCATGTCCCGCGTGATGGAAAAAGTGGAACGCGTGGCCCCGACCGATTCCACTGTGCTGCTCACCGGGGAAAGCGGCACCGGGAAAGGATTGATCGCAAGCCTTATCCATCAGAAATCCCCCCGCAAAAACCAGCAATTTGTGGCTGTGGACTGCGGCACCCTGGTGGAAACGCTTTTTGAGAGCGAGCTTTTCGGCCATGTCAAAGGGGCTTTCACCGGGGCAGGCGGTGACAAGGTTGGAAAATTTGAAATGGCGCAGCATGGCACCATCTTTTTCGATGAAATCAGCAACATCAATCTCGAAGTCCAGGCAAAATTACTCCGAGCAGTTGAAGAACGGGAAATTTCCAGGGTGGGAAGCCTCCGGCTGATCAAGGTAGATGTGCGCATTTTAGCCGCGACCAACCAGGACCTCCTCAAGGCCATTGAAAACGGAAAATTCAGGGAAGACCTCTACTATCGCCTTAACGTGGTTTCCATACACCTGCCCCCTCTCAGGGAGCGCAGGGAGGACATTCCCCCGTTGATAGATTTCTTCTTCAACATGTTCAGCCAGCAGCGCCAGGCCGAAGTCAAGGCCATCTCGCCGGAGGCCAAGAAGCTTCTCATGGCTCATGACTGGCCCGGCAACGTGCGGGAGCTGGCCAACACGATTGAACG
>CAZVRN010000017.1:11103-16980 GCA_964629485.1 uncultured Thermodesulfobacteriota bacterium
CATGGCGTCATTCAGCCGGAAGACCTTACCTTCGCAGACTGGCGGACTTCCGGAAAATCATCCGGCGGCGGACTGACTCTTGACGACGTCGAAAAGGAACACATCATCAAGGTCTTGGAACGCTTTCACGGACGCCGCGCCGAAGCCGCCCAGGCCCTGGGTATAGATCGCAGCACACTCCGCGAAAAGATTAAAAGATACGGCCTTAAATAATCAGCCGCTATTTCAAACCCGTTAAAAAATCAAGCTGGCAATCAATGCCTCAGCCTTCCTCGGCTTTGACAAGGTAAAGGCGCGAATCAATCAGGGCCTCGGTGCGAAATTGAACGGACTTCTGGTATTCCTTGTTCCGATTCATCTCGATAAAGGCGTCTATGGAAGGATATTTGGCTATAAGTATTTCATCCCACTCTTCATCGCCGATAACGGGCATGGAGATCTTTTCCCGGAAAACGACTTCGATCCCGATTTCCTGGAAGACTTTTGAGCCGGATTTCACGTAGCGGGCGTAAGATTCAGCCCCGCCGTCAGGCTTGAACTTCAAAAGGTTGATCATAAAAATGGGCCCCTCGTAATCCATTTCCATGAGTTGTTTAAACTGCTGCCTTGTCGGTAAAATTTTCCCCATTTTTTTTCTCCTTGGACAAGCCGGATTTTGTCAACGGCCTCCGCCGTAATTTCGCAATACGAATATTCTAAATCGGTCACATAAAGTTTGATTGGCAGGTTAAGCCCCAGCGCCCTTCTTTTTTCGTCACGATCCAGAGTCCTTGATGCGTGGCGTACCTGGTGCCATCCGCTTTATAGCGGCTGTAAGCAAGCTTGAGGTGCACTTTGTCATCAGAGGCTTGAACGGCCTCGATAAAATCGAACTCACTGTGATGCCATCCCTCGCTTTCACCCAAAAATTTACTGGGCGCCTGGAATTCAGAGGGCCCTGGCACGAATATCACCCTGTTGTTGATTATCCAGAAGAACGGAAAGTGCAGCCGGGCGATTATGGCCTCCTCGTCCTGGGCGTTGAAGGCGGCAAGGAATTCCTCCACGGCCTTTTTCGCTTCAACTTCAGACATGATTTCTCTCCTTGTATTGGCGTCTATTGGCGTCCCACGTTTACCTTCATGGGCACTTTATTGGTTACGTTTTGTTCATCCATTTTTGAATGTGCCCGGCGACCTCCTCGCCGGCGTCTTCCTGAATGAAGTGCCCGGCGTTCCTGATCGTGAGCTTTGGGGCTGCGTTTTTGAAGATACCGCGTAAAGAGGGCTCCAGGCCGCCCAGGACCTCGTCGCTCTCGGCCCAGGGAAGGAGCACCGGCAGATCCAATTTCTTAAGCGTCTCGACGGCCGCGCGATTCTCATATGCTCCGGCATGATCGGACCGGGTGGGCACGAGTCGAGGAAAGATAAGGGCCGCGGTCTGGTACTCCTTCGAGGGGAAAGGCGCTGCGTAGGCCGCCAGCTCGTCCTCGGTCAAGGACCGCTGGGTGGACCGCTGCATGAGAACCGTTATGGGAAGTTCCGGGACCCGCTGTGATAAACGGCGCCAGTTGTTAAACCCCTCGCTGATGAACTCACCGCATGGGAAGGCGGTATTCATGGCCACCAGGCGTTTGAACCGGTCGGGCATCTGGGCCAGCACTCTCAAGCCGATTAAGCCGCCCCAGTCTTGGCAGACCAGGTTGATTTTTTCAAGGTCGAGGGCCAGGATAAAAACCCTCAGCCACCTGACAAATGATTTATAGCTATAAGCCTGGCGGAGCGTCGGCTTGTCAGAACGACCAAATCCAATCATGTCCGGCACGATTACGCGCCCAACCTCGGATAACTTCGGAATCATGCGACGGTAGAGAAAGCCCCAGGTCGGTTCGCCATGCAGACACAAAACAGGTTCCCCGGAGCCGTGCTCGATATAGGCCATACGCAGATCTTCAATTTCAACATATTTAGGCTCGTAAGGATAATCCGGCAGATTGACAAAGCGTTCCTCGGGCGTGCGAAGCACCGACCCTTCAGGCCAGGTCAAAGACTTCTCTCCGCCGCCGGCGCGGGCCAGCCGGTCGACCATTTTCGAATCCATCCGGGGCGCGATATCAGCGACCCATTTTGAAAAATCCAGCAGGTCCAGGCTAATTTCATGTTCGGGAGGACGCGGTTCATACCGATCCCAGTAGCCGTAGACCATAGCGCGGGACGGACGGCCCCGGCCTATATCGGACAGTTCGAGGGCGTAAACGTAATCGTGCGCAGATCTCCAAAAAACTTTTCCGGCGCGCATACCCACCGCTCTCTCAACCGCTTCGGCCACATCCGGCCAATGGTCCAGTTCCTGCTCCCATAAAAGGGGGTCGGGCCGCAGGTATTGAAGCTCCTCTGTTGAAGGGATTATGAATTCCATTTTAAGCCTCCAGCTTTTTCGTGAGAAAGTCAGCGATGGCACGAGCCAGGTCCGCGCCGCGGTCATCTTGAAGAAAATGCGCCGCGTTATGGAATTCGACCGGGCCCTCGGCGTGCGGTAAAAGCTCTTTCAAACGGTTGGCGTACTCAATGGGAAAAACCACGTCTTCAGGGGCCCAGAGCAGAAGAACTGGAATTTCCGTCAGCTCGCCCAGGCGATCCTGGATAGCCTGCATGTCCGCCCAACCACGGTCACCTTTTTGCAGGGGTATGGTGCGGGGCCAGGTCAAAACGACACAATCGGACTCCGGTTCATCGAACACATGATGATAAGCTCTGGCCTCAGCCTCAGTGATGCCTCGTTTGGAAATAACCGCCGGGCCGCGGTGCGAAAGCACTTTCATCCGTTTGTTAAAGAACTGGCCGACAAGCGGTGAAAGCCAGGTCGTCCACGGCCAGGGCGAGGAATGGAACTGGCCGACATAATCGGTAAACAGCCAGGTGTTCATAAGCACCAATGCCCCCAGCCTTTCCACGCGCTGAAGAGCGGCGCCGACACCTTGCGGTCCACCCCAGTCCTGACCGACAATCACAAAATCCCTAAAGTCCAGTTGGTCCATGAAGGAGACCAGGTCGGCAATGTGGTGGGCCAGGGTCAAGGAGGCATCAATCCTGGGATGATCTGAATATCCCGCGCCAATCCAGTCCGGGGCGACAGCCCTCAATCCCGCGTCAGTGAGGATACTGATGAAATCGCGATAAAGGAAGCCCCAGGTGGGGTTGCCTGAAAGAAGGAGCACCGGACGTCCTTTGGGATCCCCTTCATCAATATAGGCCATGGTGCGGCCGTTAACCTGAAGCGATTTTTGCTCCCACGGAAACAAAGGCTCAAGCCAATCGGGTTTGGGTCTTAACATAAATCCTCCCTCATGATGAACGCGGCCTTGTTAAGGCCGGCTTACGGAGCGGTAAATATTGCTTGCTCCTGCCAAACATTTTCGTGTCTTGCTTTTTAAAAAACAAAAAATCCTAAGGCCGTGACGCCCTCAAGACCAAGCGCCGCCAGAACTGCAACCAAGTCTATCTCTTCTCGGGGTGCCACGTTTTTTCTTTATTTCCACTAACGCGTTTTTCACCAGAGATTACTTACTTTTGGAGATGAAAAGGGCTTTTGTCAAGAATTAGTTGTTATTTCAATATTAAGAAATACGCGGCGGCGCAAGGCCAGGACGCGACAGGTCCACACTACACCGATATCTTATTCAACCTTTTTTTAAAAAGGGCCTTGATGCCGGATTTAAAAGGTTTTTCGGCCAGTCCCTCTTCGGTGATGATGGCTGTGATGTAGTTGTTCGGGGTAACGTCAAAAGCCGGATTAAGCGCCTCCACGCCCAAAGGGCTGATGCGCCTTCCCCGCACGTGGGTCACCTCTTCCTGGGGACGCTCCTCGATGGGGATTGAGGAACCGGTTTCGGTATCCGGGTCAATGGTGGATAGTGGCGCGGCCACGTAAAAGGGGACCCTGTTTTCCTTGGCCAGGACCGCAACCGAATAAGTCCCGATTTTGTTGGCCGCGTCGCCGTTGGCGGCGATGCGGTCGGCTCCCACCACGACCAAATCTATCAGGCCGGATTTCAGAAAATGCCCGGCCATGCTATCGGTGATAACTTTCACCGGGATGCGATCCTTTTGAAGCTCCCAGGCGGTTAAGCGGGCCCCCTGGAGAAAGGGGCGGGTTTCATCAGCTACGACCTGGACTTTTTTACCGGCTTCCGCCGCGGCCCGGACCACGCCCAGGGCCGTGCCATAGCCTCCGGTGGCCAGGGCGCCGGCATTACAGTGCGTCAGGATAACGGCCTTATCCGGGACAAGCCGGGCTCCATGCGCCCCGATCCGGCGATTAACAGCGATATCCTCCTCAAGCATGGCCTTGGCTTGGGCAATCAAGGCAGCCTTGACCTCATCAACCGGCTGTCCATAAAGCGAAAGGGCCAGTTTTCCCTGTCTCTTGAGGGCCCAAACCAGGTTTACCGCCGTGGGACGCTGCTCGGCCAGGAAGTCTGAAATCTTTTTCAACTGCTCGTAAAACAGGTCAATATTCTTGGTCCTGATCTTCAGCGCTCCAAGGGCCAAACCCATAGCCGCAGCCACACCGATAGCCGGGGCCCCGCGGATGACCATGACCTTGATACACCTGGCTACATCACGGTAGCTGCGGCAGGTGAGCCACTTTTCCTCCCAGGGCAGTCTGCGCTGGTCGATCATCAGCACCTGGTTATCTTTCCAGGCTATCGGACTAATCATGGCCCACCTCTCTTCAGGTTCTTAATACCTTATTCCGACCCGATCCCGGACAAGCTCCATGGTTTCCCGGGCAATGCGGCGGGCTTTTTTCGCGCCTTCATTCAAGATTTCCCTGATGGTATCCTCGCGTTCAACCAGCTTGGCGCGTTTATCCCGGTGTTCCCCGAAATAGTCCCAGATCAATTGAGCCAGTTCCTTTTTAACGTCAACGTATTTCAATCCCGGCCTTAGATACCTCTCCCGCAGCTCCTCGGTCTTCTCAGGCGAGGCAAAAAGACTATACAGCGCGAACAGGTTACAGGTATCGGGATTCTTGGGCTCGTCTACCGGCGTGGAATCGGTCACCACTTTCATGACAGTCCGGTCCAGCGTTTCCCGGTCGGTGAAAATGTCTATGGCGTTATTATACGATTTTGACATCTTCTGCCCGTCCAGGCCCGGGACAACGGCCAGTTGCTCATTGATCTCCGGTTCCGGAAGGACGAAGGTCTGGCCGAAGGTATGGTTGAACCTGACGGCGATATCCCGAGCGACCTCAACGTGCTGCTTCTGATCCTTGCCCACGGGTATGATATTAGACTGATAGAGCAGGATATCAGCCGCCATGAGGACCGGGTAGGCGAAAAGCCCGTGATTGGGCACAATGCCCTTGGCGATTTTATCCTTATAAGAATGACAACGCTCCAAAAGACCCATGGATGTCACGTTGCTCAGAATCCAGGTCAGTTCCGTGACTTCAGCCACATCTGATTGGACCCAAAAAATGCTCTTCTCCGGCTTAAGGCCCAATGCCAGAAAATCGGCGGCCGCATTGATCGTATTCCGTTTCAGCTCTTCCGCGTCGGTGATTGTGGTCAGGGCGTGTAAATTTACGATAAAAACAAATAGCTCTTCCTGCTCCTGGTAGGCGATCATGGGCTGCATCATCCCGAAGTAATTACCGATATGAAGTGATCCAGAGGGCTGAATCCCGGACAAAACACGCATGTTCACGCTCCTGTTTTACTACTGGCCGGGGTAAATTTCCCGAGCGGATTAAATATCTAACAAGCAGGCATTTCTGTCAAGGGTCAAAGCGCCAATCCCCAAACCGGCGTTGCGACTTCAAAGCAAAGCAAACAAGAGTGTCGTAATCTCAAACATGGGTAACATGAAGGTTAGGTAATTGAGATAGCCT
>CAZVRN010000018.1:0-16927 GCA_964629485.1 uncultured Thermodesulfobacteriota bacterium
TTCCGCAGACGTCCAGTATTCCTTTTACCGGCAAATGGGCAAGTACAACCGCAGGTTTCCGGGCGCCAACAAAAGGATGTGGCAAAAGATAATCGATTACATAGAAACGCCCGATGACTACACCGCAATTATCCATACAAAATATCCCGACCCTTCTGCGCTTTCCGTTCTTCGATGGATATTCATTGTGCCCAAGGCCTACATCGAAGCGGTGGGAGATTCAAAGTTCAGTAAAATGCCAGTGGGAACAGGTCCGTTTATGTATGTGGATCGTAAAGTCGGGGAATCCCTGACTCTTGAAGCCAATCCGTACTACTGGAATGTAAATCCCCTGAAAGGGTCCCGCGGCCCGGCCCAGGTTAAAAAGGTCATTTTGCGCAGTATGCCCAAGGAACAAACCAGGATGGCGGCTTTGAAAGCCGGTGAGATAGACGGCTCCGGTATAGCGCCTGATTCGGTAAAGAATTTTGAAAATGATAAAAACTTCTCCATCTATTACTCCAGAAAGAACCAGGCTTATTTTGTAATGTTTAATTGGCGTGATGCAAAAGACCCGAAAACGGGTAAACCGAACCCGTTTGCTGATGTTCGTGTTCGGCGTGCTTTAAATCACGCCGTGGATGTGGATGCACTCACAAAAAATTACCTGACCGGCCGTGAATACCGCACCACGCTGCTGGGCAGGGGCGGCATTGGATACAACCCTAATGTGCCTTTTTATTCCTTTGATCCTGAAAAGGCCAAACAACTACTGGCAGAAGCCGGATATCCAAACGGGTTTAGCACTGAGTTTTATACGACCGCTGATGCCCCGGCTTTTTTAAATGCCCTAACCCAGTATTTTAGGGATATAGGCATTAGGGTTGAAATAAAACAGACGACACCAGCGGTGGCCATGACCCGTATGATCAGGAAAAAATTTTACGGTATGCTTATCTGGGGCGGCGGCCTGGGCGGCCCTGATCCTGCCGCCACCTTTTTCAAAACTTGTATCCGATATAATGGAAATTGGGCCATTCACGGCAAGGACGAACGGGTGGAAGAACTCGTAAAGAAACAAATGCGGGAATTTGATGTTAAAAAACGGGCCAAGATCATAGACGAAGTAATTCAGATTCT
This sequence comes from uncultured Thermodesulfobacteriota bacterium, assembly GCA_964629485.1. Lineage (GTDB taxonomy): Bacteria > Desulfobacterota > Desulfarculia > Adiutricales > JAFDHD01 > JAFDHD01. The sequence goes on from CAZVRN010000018.1 coordinate 1,120, forward strand.
CTGGAAGGACGCCTGGTTTGTCCCGCTGTATGAACCGGTTTTTGTTAAGGTGATGAATAATAAATGGAATTACGCCAATGCTCCGACCGTGGCCAGTTTTAACCTTAGCGACATTTCACTAAAAAAATGAAATAAGAGAAGGCGAAAAATTAAAGCAGAGGAGTATTAATACTATTTCGGGGAATTACATCCGAGCCTGGCAATGAGTCCGGCCGAGGGACAAGGTTCTTCAGAGGTCAAAGCTTATTTTGCCTGCTGTTTATTTTGCTTTTTTTGAGCTGGCGGCAGTAAATATCGTGTCCCCCCCGACCGTCTCGGTTAAAACATCCGCCGCAGGAGATGCAGTCCGCTGGTTTGGTCTCGCCCTGCTTCCAGCGTTTGATCAGGTCTGGTTCCCGGATTAAAGGACGGCTCAAGGAAACACAGTCAGCAACCCCGGACCTGATAACTTCCTCCATTACCGGCAGGCTTCTCATGCCTCCGACCAAGCAGAGAGGTCCGAATGTTGCCTCGCGGACAACACGGGCCTCAGGCAGGTAGTAGGCTTCTTTTTCAGGAGAAGTGACACCCAGTGGCAGGGTCTGGTCGAACGGAAATCCGTTACTGACCTCGATAAGGCAGATTCCTTCTTTCTCGAGAGCCCGGGCCACCGCGGCCCCTTCCTGAATGGTCAGACCGGTATTGTCCGTGGTAAAATCGCGACAGCCGAGTTTGATCATGACGGGAAAATCACTGTCAACCTGTTTTTTAACGGCCCTTGCTGTCTCGATGACAAATCTCATCCTGTTTTCAATGCTTCCGCCCCACTGGTCACGCCTTCTGTTTGTGAGGGGGGACAAGAACTGCGAGACCAGATAGCCGTGCGCCCCGTGAATCTGCACTCCGTCAAACCCGGCTTCCTGCACCCGGCGCGCCGCCTGGCCGAATGCCTCGATGATGCTCTCTATATCTTCTCCAGTCATTTCTCTGGCGGGAATACCGTAGCGAGGCATATTTTCCGTAACCGAAACCGCCATGTAATCTCCACCCCAAATGGATACGGAATACGCGTTTGCGCCGCCATGAACAATCTGCATCACGACGCGGCCGCCGGCCTCGTGAACCGCTTTGGTCATCTTCTGATATCCGGGAATATGATCATCGCTCTGGATGCCGTTCATGTCAGGGACACACTGCCCGTTTTTGAGCACATAGGCGAAACCGGTTATGATCAGCCCGACCTCGTTTTCAGCCAACCGTCTCATCAGATCAACACTGGCCTGCCCGATGAAACCATCTCTGTCGCTCAAAGCGAAATAAGTCGCGGACCGTACGAAACGGTTTTTTATTTCCAGGGTTCCGATTTTCACCGGCTCGAAAAGGATTGACATTTTCTGCTCCTTGTCTGGCTCACGATTGTATAACCGAGTTTGAAGCTTCGTTCCTTCAAAATAACGAGATCAATCTTCTGTGGTGGAGACGGGCCGGCGGCGTCTTTTTATGACACTGCGCCGGCGTTTTTCTTCCAGACGCTGTTCATTTAAGGCGCGGGGCGGCCTTGTCTCTCGCCGGGGTTTGGGTTTTTCAGCGGCCCTGCGGATTAAGGCCGTCAGCCGAATTATAGCATCCCGGCGGTTTCTTTCCTGGGTCCGGAAACGCCGGGCCGTGATCACTATAACTCCCTCTTCTGTCATTTTCTTCCCGGCCAGTTTGATTAAACGCCGGCGGACATCATCAGGCAGGGCCGTTGAATGGGCCGCGTCAAAGCGAAGCTGAACCGCTGTTGAGGCTTTATTGATATGCTGTCCTCCGGGTCCAGAAGCCCGGATGAATTCTTCCTGGATTTCTTTTTCATCGATGATTATGGCTGGCGTGATTTTGATCATGCTTGTCTGCCGATCCAAAAACAGGGCCTCTTTCTCACACGGCTAAGCCTTCTCCATTGAACCTTCTTTGATCATGGCCTCAAGTGAATCAACCAAAGAGGAGACTGTGGTATCAACATCCCTTTCTGAATGTTCGGAAGACAGGATAAACATCCTGGCCAGCAGGGTGGCGACTCCGCGCTGAAGAAGGTGCTGATCCAGCCTGAGCCTGGTGCGATTCACGCCCACGATCTTATTTATGTCCTTCGAGGGGGGCGATATTTCATCCGGCGGTTCAAACTCGATAGGCCCGAGATAAATATGGGTGATACTGCGGCCGTAAAGCCGACAAGGGATACCCCTTTCTTTCATTATGCTGTTGCCCTGTTTCCGGAGATAAAAAGCAAGTTGGTTCGCTTTTTTTTGAGGTTCCCCGTTTTTAATATATTTCAAGGTGGCGATGCCCGCAGCGCTGGTAAGTGGATTGGCGTTCCAGGTCCCTGAATGTAACACCTGCCTGTCTTTGGGAGTTTTAACGCTGAAGGCCTGCATAATGTCGGCGCGGCCGGCCAAGGCTCCGGCCCCCAGTCCGCCGCCCACAATTTTGCCCAGGCTGGTCAAATCCGGTTTTACCCCGACAATAGACTGATATCCGCCCGGCGCGTCTCTGAAACCGGTAACCACCTCATCCAGGTGCCAAACCGTGCCGTATTTTCGAGCCAAGCCGGGAAGCTCTTTAACAAACTCGGGGTTCAATGGAACTTGACCGCTCATATGAGCACCGCCCCCTTCGGTCATGAGAATGGCGTATTCCCTGGTGGCCAGCTCTTTTTCAAGTAAATCCAGGTCATAGGGGATCATTTTAACTTCCCTGGAGACAACGCCCGGCGCATTGGGCGGCAGGGCGACCTCGTCCGCCCATCCATGAAAATTTTCGATAAACCTCAGTATTTTTTGCCTTCCGGTAAAAATGCGGCTCAGCCTGATAGCCATGAGATTGCTTTCCTGCCCGCACGAGAAAAACTCCACCCTTTCGGCTGAAGGCATAATCTCTTTGATGAGTTCACCCCATTCAACTTCCAGCTCGTGATTATCCCCGTAATGGGTGCCTCTGGCAACCTGATCCTGCACGGCTTTGACCACGGTCGGATGGCAATGCCCCAGAAGCAAGGCTCCATGACCCATCACGTAATCTATGTACTCATTCCCGTCAGCGTCCCATTTTTTGGAACCTTTGGCGTGAGTTATATAAGGCCGATAAGGATCAAGGATGCGAACGAAGGAGGTGGCCCCATCCCCGGCAAAGACCTGAACCGCCCGCTGATGCAGTTTCTCCGATTTGGAGTGCGTTTTTTTATAGGTTTCGATTAAATGATCTTCGGTCATATTCTTCACCTTTTATTGATTAATCAACCGGCTCCAATCACCCACGTAAGCGTGTACGGGCGGTATATCTTTCATGGTCAGCAGTCCGGCCGGAGCATTAATGACTCTCGGTATGGCGTTGACAACCATAGAGGCGGTCGCAATATCGCCCTGGACACCATTCTTGATAACAACTTCCAGGTCGGGCGTGCCGGTAACGTACACAGCATCATAAGATTCAGGCGCGCCAAGGTAAGCCCTGAACTCCATCCGTAATACCTCTTTACCTTTCATCTTCCCAATGGCGATCTGCTCCACGCCTGCCGCTTGCCCCGGTTCGACTGTAATAAAATCGCTTGACACCTTTTTTTCTGCTATAACAGGATCAATAGTTTCACTGTATTCATCAATTTCCCAACCCATGGCCGAGGCAATCATGCCAGCCGATTCTTCCAGGCCAACGTGCCGGAGCGATCCTTTGGCCTTTAATTCATCAAACTCTCTTGGAGTGCAACCTGCGCCGATTTTTTTCTGAAAAGGAAGACGCCGCGAGCAGGCATCCTGAATCCTGGCGGCTTTGATATGTTCCACGTCCTGGCAAACGGCGGTCACAACGATGGGTAAGGTGTCCATGCAGAAGCCCGGGTTTACACCGGTTCCCAGGATGGTGACGTTGTTCTCTTTAGCCAAGGCGTCAAGTTCATTGGCCAGAGCGGGCCGGGTCTTCCAGGGATACGAAAGCTCCTCGCAGGTGGACACAATATTCACCCCGGCCTTGATGATGGAGATCAACTGGTCTTTTACTTTCTCAAGAGATGACAGCGTGGAATGCACCGCGATATCCGGCTTCAGGGCGAGCGCCGCTTTAAGATCATCGGTCAAGGCTATGTTCAACCTGCGCCCCAGGCCGATTAATTCTCCCACGTCCTGCCCCAGGCCAATCTTCTCGACGGCGGCTATAATTTCAATATTTTTTTTCTGGCAGGCCAATTTGCAAATCTTGACTCCCATCGGCCCCAGGCCGATGTGAACGAACTTTATTATACTTGCCATGCTCCCTCTTTCTTTCGCAGTTTGAAATTACAAGATTTTTTAATGAAGGGAGCATAGTGTATAGAGATGTGAGCGTCAAGAATAAATCTTTTTAAACATTTTGTTCTAATAGAAATTTTTTATAAAAAAATATGACGTAAATACCCCGCCTTTTGAGGCGGAGATAATTTAGTAAATAGAAAGCTTTTAAAGCTGGTAATTTTGCTTGGTCTGAGAATGAGTTCAGCCAAAAGACAAAGTTCTTACAAAGGCTCAAAGGCTTTGTGAAAACTTCCGGTTTTGCATTCACCTGGCTTGGAGTGCCTGGGTTTCAGATGATTTCAATCATACCCGGAGGGCCGTCTGTTACCCGCCCGACAATAACCGCCCGGCGAGTATATTTATCGTGAAGACGGGCCAGAGCTTGGTCGGCTTTTTCCGGTGGCACGGCCAGAAGCAGCCCTCCGGAAGTCTGGGCGTCTGCGAGCAGGGTTAACCTTTCCTGAGACACGCTTGAACCGATTTTCAGGTTTTTTGCGCAAAATTTCTGGTTGGCCCAGGAACCGCCCGGAACGAGTCCCATGGCCGCGAACTCCAGGGCGCGAGAAAAAACAGGGACTTTTTCGCTTTCAATAACCAATCCGACCCGGCTGGCTCGGGCCATCTCTCCGCCGTGACCCAACAATCCGAAGCCGGAAACATCTGTTCCCCCTTTAATCCCGAACCGCGCTGCTTCCTCTCCAAAACGGTTGAGCATGTTCATGCTTTCGATTATTTCTGCTTCATCCGCTTCAGAAGCCTGCTTGCCCTTGACAGCGGTAGCGACTACTCCCGTGCCCAGCGGTTTTGTCAATATCAGAACCTGGCCGGGCCGGGCGCCTGTATTGAGAATCACTTCATCCGGCTTAACTAGGCCGGTCACAGAGAGACCGAATTTAAGTTCGATGTCATCCACGCTATGTCCGCCGACTAAAGCCGCTCCGGCTTCATGAACTTTTTTAAACCCTCCCTTGAGGACCTGGACCAAAATTTCTTTTGCCATGGTTTTGACCGGAAAGCATACGATGTTCATGGCGGTTAAAGGCCGACCGCCCATGGCGTAGACGTCTGACAGCGCGTTAGCCGCGGCTATCATGCCAAACTGAAATGGATCGTTGACGATCGGAGTAAAGAAATCCAGGGTTTGAATGAGAGCGATCTCATCGTTCAAACGAAAAACACCGGCATCGTCAGCCATATCCAAACCGACAATCAAGTCAGGATGCTCTTCACTCGGAAGGTGGCGAATAATATCTTCCAGGTCACCCGGACCTATTTTAGAAGCTCACCCGGCACCCCTGACAGTCTCGGTCAGAGGGGATGTTCTCTCTTCACTCATGTTTTCCTCTATCCATTTGCATTAATTTAGCAGTATTTTTCCCCATGTATTCCAGAAAAACACGGCACAACGGCGATTGAGTTCGCTTTTTGTGAATAACGATGTAGAATTGACGCTTGAAGTTTAATCCCGGAACCTCCACCGTCTTGATAAGATTGGAACTAATTTCATCATCGACCGCAATTCTTGAAAGAATGGATACTCCCAGACCGGCTTTAACGGCCTGGCGGACCGCCTCGGTGCTCCCCATTTCCGCGATCACATTTAAATCTTCGACCGTGATCCTGTGACGCTTTAAGGCCTGGAGCATGGTCGTCCGTGTACCCGAACCCTGTTCGCGCATGATAAAGTCAGCCTCTGTGAGTTCCCGAACGTCCGAGATAACCCCGGCAACGGCCCAGGGATGTTCCGGCGGTACGATCAAAACCAGTTCGTCTTTCACTAAAAGCTTGTATTCAAGGTTCTCGTCAGGCAGTTTGGCTCCGACCACGCCAATCTCTATCTCGCCTCTCAGCACCCGATCAATAATTCCCTTGGTATCATCCAGGATGAGACTCAAATAAGCTTCCATGTACTGCTGGCGGAATTTACCCATAATGATCGGGAGGATGTAGCCGCCCGGGATTGTGCTGCCGCCCAGTTTGAGTTGACCGCCGATACGTCCCATGAATTGATCGAGCGCGTAATGGGCTTCAGTCCTGAGATCTAATATCCGCTGGGCATAGTCATAAAGCACCTCGGCCGCGCTGGTGGGCAAGACTTCTCTGCCGTCGCGGTCAAAAAGCCGTACCCCGATTTCCTGCTCAAGGCTTTTGATATGTCCGCTCACGGTGGGCTGTCGAATGGACATTTTTTCGGCAGTTCGAGAAAAGCTTCGTGTTTGCATGAGGTTGCAAAAAATTTCCAATCGCCAGATGTCCATTATAATCTTTTTCCTATCACACTCATAACTAATTTCTATAATAGTATTCGGACTTCCGTCTGTCAAACTAATTTTAGGGGGGTGTCAGAGTTTCATCCAGGCCGGGGACATTCTCGATCTGTCTGAAACCTGAATCTAAGGGCCTTCACTGTCGGTGACCGGATACTGCAAGCTGGTTTCTACCCGACCTGAAGTGTTTCTTTGCGGGATGTGACATTTGCTCGACTGAAAAGAAGTCCGGCTTGACTTTGGATCTTAAATTGACAGCGCTGAAAGTTTCACTTAATATATTGGATTATTCGGACTTCCAGTGCCACAGGCTTGATGGATTGAGATAATAAAGATCAGTCTTCTGAATATTTGAGGTTTTTAGAATGTTGCGTCGAACCAGTTCCGCCAGGGCCTGGTCCAATTCAGCCTCGGATTTGGTCCACCGTTGCCTGATTTCCTCAAGCGAAGGGCGAATATTTTGTTCCATGAGAGAAGCGACCAGGATGTAAGCCGAGGTCACTTCGACCGAAAGGTTCATTTTGAAAATATTACGGTCCATATGCGCATGAAAATGCTCTGACATTAAATTCTCCTTAATAACAAAAGAAGGATAGCCCTTATGTTTGCTCCCGTGGCTCTATATTTTCCATATACGGATATTTCAAAACACCGCCTGGACCAGGCTCTTCTTTTTTTTAAAAAAATTATACTATATCGTCTCCCGGAAGACCAGCTAGAAGATTACTTTAGTCTGGCTGTTCAGAAGGGGCTGGTCGAGGTCTCAGAAGTAAATTTTTTTCAGAATCCTGCTGAGATCAGGCAAATTCTGGCGGAAATGAAGCAGTGGTTTTATCAAAAGCCTGACCCGGCTTACTTGTCTGCATTGCATCAAAAAATTCTGGATTCTCAGGACGGGGAACTGCCTTCCCAGCTGATTTCCTCGATTCGGCGGCATAAGCCAGGTCAAGTCTCCAAGCATGATCCGGCCAGGGACGCTCAATTACTCCTTCATTTTGCGCGGTACCTGCATCAGCAAGTGGATGAGGTTAACGAACTGATGGATAAAGTATACCGGAAGGAAAGGCGCCTGGGGGATATACTGGGCCTGGAGGCGAGGAGCAGTTTTGATGCAAACGAAAAAGAAATTGGAGCAGATGAGTTAAAACAGACTCGCGAAGATCCGGGGTTAAGCCTGCTGGCCCCGCGCTTAACCGCATGGGGTCATTTTTTCTCGGTTTACGGGAGTGGTAAAGTTCCTCTTTTTAGTGATCGGCATGAGGTTTTTGACGAATTGGATCAGGCCCTGGCCAGAACCAGACCGCGTTCAGTTCTGACCGCCAGCCGGCTCACCGAAGTTTTGGAGCCTTTTTTAGAAGTATTTTTACCGTATCCGAACAAGTCGGTTTCACTTGATGAAATTGAGAATCAGCGAAATGAAATGGAGATGAGGCTGGGTTCTGAATGGCTCGATCTCATGGCCCGCGTCTCAGACCGGGTCTGGACAAGGGAGGGGCTCATCGAGCTTAAAAAGACGTTTTCAAACATGACTCAAAAAGCTCATTTGAAATCAGCCGCTGCCGCCGGTGAATCCGGCCTTGCCCTACGCGGTTATCTCCTGCCCGGCGCTGATCTTAAAGAAGCATATCTCCAAGCCGCAGGTCTGGTTCGGGATGTGAAGGAAACCGGGGTCTACTGTGGCCCGATATTCGAAATTCGGCCAATCCCGGCCTGAACCTCAGATTGAAATTTTTTAAAAACGGCGGTTTTGCTAAAATCGGAAAAAGTACAAATTTAACCCACGGGGATATAATAAATATTTCGAGGGCTTGAATTTGAAGCTGAAAGCAAGCTCAATTAACGGAATTATGCATTTTCCTCGGTTGAGGCAGTTTGAGGGCGTCTGAGTTCCTGGCGGGGATACTTGGGCGTGACGTCCAGGGGTTCGGGCGCATAAATGTTTTTTACCGAATCCGGCCTGGGCTTGATACCTCTTTCTTCCTGAAGCAGGTATCGCTGGTAGGCCTGAATCCATCGCGACAGATCCTCGAAAGACATCCACGTGGTCGGGCGGAAGGAAATTGTTCTGGTCTTCCGATCCAAGGTGCCTCGTTCCACAAACATGAGTTTTAATTCATTATCTGTAGAAGATATTTTTTCAAAATTGACTACGCGTGTTTTAACAAAAAAATCTTCCGGGGTATTTTCAAGCGCCAGGTCAGTTGTCGGAAGTTTAAAATGAATATATACGAGATCATTTTTTTTGAATTCTTCCTTTTTTTTATTTTTGGTCACTCTAACATTTATGCCGCCGATGCTGATATCATTCACCGCCCCTTCACCAATTACCTTAAAGGCCTTGAGGGGAATCATGGCGCCGTCTGATTTTGGCTTGATGATATTAATGCTCATGGCAAAAGCGCCGACCGGTTCGACCCTGACGAACCGGCGCTTTTGACCTCGATGGATAACCGTTGGCATGGCAAGGCGAATTGATTTTTCACGCAGATCCCGAACAACAGTAAAATCCATGTATAAAGACGTAGTTTCGAAGTGGTAAAATTCCTGCTTGCCCCGCCTGGACATCCGAAAGGCAATCCTCGCTTTTTTGTTGCTAAAATTCAAATTTGGATCCAAATAGGAGCTTATCTCAACCTCAATTTCATTATTGTTATTAATGGCAATGGGTTTGCATTTGTAAATTTCCTGGTAGGCCCGGTCATAGATTTCCATATCATATGTTGCTCTTAAATCTATGGAACGGCGCAGGATACGCCGAATTCGCCGCGGGCTGTCAATACGGTCGATATCGCGATTGGCCAGAGTATAATATTTATCAAGGTGGAATATTAATTTGATAAGATAAAAAATCAGAGTTGCTACTACGATAATGCCGATGAGATAAGCGACTTCTTTCGGCCCCCAAGTGAAACCGGATGAACCAAAGCCTTTCTGAACCCGGCTCAAAAAAACCCTATCAACGCTTGCTTCGGGCGTTAGGAACCAGCTAAGATTAATCCAGTTAGTCAACAGATACTCCTAAATAAAAAAGTGATTGGTTTTGCTCAGGATCACCTGCCCAGGGTAATGTTTATATCGCCTAAACACAGTATTTACTCGGCTGCGGAAAACTGAAAGACGAGCCGACCTCATAACTGCTCAAAGCCCCTCCCCGGTTTACCAAGGTCTATTAGAACGAAAACATTACATGGTTACCGGGCTACTGTGTGAGCATCGTAAGTATCGGCGAGGACGCGGTCAGAAATTGCATTCAACACCAACAACACCCAGGTTCAACTCAGCTTCAAATGAAATTGCAATAAGTAAGCATCACCAAACAATTTAAAGATATTTATATCACAAAACAATGAAAAAAACAATAAATATATTATCAAATAAGATATTTTAATAACATTTATCTAGAATTAAACAATTTCGATAATTGTTAGCCTCTAAGTATAAATTTTGGGGGAATATATAACTATAATGGTCTGGAAAATTTAGGCATCAGCGGGCCATTATATCTGAAATTATCAACCTGTTTCGGTCTTTTTTCGGGTAAACTCGTGAAGGTCTGGATAGACCGCGTTAGCCGATTACGCCTTCCCGGTTAAAATATTAATCACCTGCGGCACCGCATCCGTGGCTCTCTGTCTCAATTGCGCTTCATTCAGGCTTCCGATAGGATGCCGAATGACCACAAAAGGATACTCAGGTAAAGCACGGATATCAGCAATGGCCTTGGCTGTAGTGATAAACGGCTCAGTAATGATTACGGCCGCCGGTTTACCGTGATCGTCAATTTCGATGCCATCGTGCAAACTGCACGAACTGCATGACCCTCAATCACCGGTCGCCGTAATAACGGCGTCGCACCTGCTTACCAGTTCCTCAATAACCTTTGGCGAACAATTCACACCGGCACCGATTTTTTTCACGCTTACTACGTCTTTCAAAAAATACTCGACTTTCAGCTCATCAGCCACGAGCCTAAGCAGCTCATCAGCATTTTCCTTGCCATTAGAAAGCAGCCCGAGGGTGATACCATCAAGCGAGGAAAGCCGTGGCGCCAGGCTTGCGGGCTTGATTTCGGCGTGTTGAACCGGATTTAAAAAGCGAATAGTCATTGTCTTAAATCTCCTATAACAGGTTCTAGATTGTCCGGTTGCGGTGCCTGGCAATCCAAACAAACGCCAATGGGCTTGATTTGAAACAAAGAGGCGCGGGCCCGGCTCCATGAGGGGATAAAAGCGGAATGCCCTCCAGCGGCGCCGCCAGCCACGACCATAATAATGTCATCAGGCACCAAACCGCGACTGATTAAGGTAGTCTCATCCTCAGGCTTCAACTCACCGCCAAGTTGAAGAAGTTTCTGATAATGAATGTCATCGTGAGGTCTGTGGCCGCGTTTCATTGATTTTGCTTCCTCAACCCTTATACCTTTCCGGCCGAATTTGCCGAGCCTTTTCAAATCCGCCACCGTCTGGGTGGAATGTTCAAACAGGAATTCCTTTATTTGACGTTTACTCCAACCGCTTTTAGCGATGATGTTTGCATGTTCGGGCGAAAGGACCAAGGCTGATTGACCCAGGGTAAATGCCCCGATAGAGGCCATTTCCCGGGCGATACAGGTTAGCAGTTCCTCGGGGTCGCCGCTCTCATGGTTTTGTATTCCATGAGGTGATTCAGCCGCGAAAACAGTAACCGTACTTACATCCGGATCAAAACCCTGTTCAACGTGAAAAGGCTCCCACGGACTAATCTCCTCGGCTTCGGCGATGCAAAAGGTGTATTTGCCGGGATGTCCCTGGGTCGATTTATCCAGTACTCCTGGTTGAGCGCCAGCCACGTTTATCAAAATCAAGCGAATCGCCCGTCCAATGGTGGCGTTAGCGCGATTGCCAGGCCCGAAAACGTTTACGCCGCTATTCATCTTCAATTCATTCCGAATCGGGCCGTTAACGACTATGAACGGTGCAGCGCCTCCGGTGCTGGTGATCGAGGCATGGAAAACATAGTACGGTTCAGCCATAGCCTGAAGGACCGAAATAACGACCGGCATATAGCTGGGCAGACATCCGGCCATAACACAATTAATAGCCACCTTCTCAGCGTTGATGACCCGGTTACGGGTAGGTATAAGGGCGATGACATCTGAAGGCTGACATCCAGAAGCCTCAAGGAATTCTGATACCCTCTCCGGGGTAGGCGGCACCACGGGCAGCCCGTCTGTCCAACCTCGTTCATAAAAAAGCTCTTGCAAAGCAACAGGGTTGTCGGCTTCACCTATTTCAGAGGTAAATTGAAACTTAGCCATGGATAATCTCCTTCACTCTCGATCAAATATTCATCCGGGACAAACCCACGGTATTTTTATTTCGTCCGCAGCCATATTAAAAAATTTTCAAGGAATGATTCAAGCGCCGTGATTTTTCAGGCTTCTCTGGTAATTATATCCAGGGACACAGGAAGGGTTTTTAAATCCATTACATCGCCTGCTTTTTGAATATGAATATTTTGCAGCCAGTTGGTGTTATCTTCTTCTGGAAAATCGTCGCGGTAATGCGCCCCTCGGCTTTCCTTTCTTAAAAGGGCGGCGCGGCAAACCATTTCAGAAACAAGCAGCATATTTTGAAATTCCAGCCGTTTTATTAATTGGCCGGCGTCCGGAACCGGAATTTCCCGGCAGAGCTGTTTGAGTTCCTCGATCCGGCTCAAGGCTTCCTGTAAGCCCTTTTCCTGGCGCACAATTCCGGCTTTATACCACATAATCTCTTTCAGTTCGCGGCGTAAGGTTTTTTGCTCGCAGCTATTCCGGCCGGTTAAGGACTCAAACGATGCTTTTTCTTCAGCGATCTGATCTCGAGGAACTTCAGGAGCGCCGGTTTCTTTTGCCCTTAAGGCCGCACTTTCGCCGGCTATACCTCCCATGACGAAAACTTCGCTCAAGGCGTTACCACCGAGGCGATTTGCGCCGTGTATTCCCCCGCAAACCTCGCCGGCAGCGAAAAAACCGGCAAGGGAAGTTTCAGCATTTTCGTTTATAATAATCCCGCCCATGCAAAAATGAGTCGTCGGTGAAACTACAATTTCTTTCTGCTGCTCTGACCAGCCGGTCGGAAGCAGGCGGCGAAATCGCCCCACATCGGAAACCGGGCCGAGATCTAAAACGACTCCTCCGTCCACATCAAGGCCGGCCAGAATTTCTTTCATGAGAGATCGCGCCAGCCGGTCACGAGTCATAATCGCAGGGTCATCCAAGCCGTACTTAATAATTATATTCTCGCCGCGGGCATTTTTGACCACGGCCCCGGCTCGGGCCACAATAGCTTCATAAAGAATAGTCTGGTTATAAAAATTTCCGGCGGCCGTGGGATAAAACTGAACAAACTCAACATCTCTAAGCGGGAGACCGAGTTCATAAGCCAGGGCCAGGCCGTCTCCGGTAATACCGGGGGCGTTATTGGTTCGTAAATAAATGTGGCCAAAGCCGCCGGTACCCAGAATGACACATTTTGTCTCAAACGACCAGAAAGACCCGTCCCGGCTGATCCCGGCAGCTGCGGCGATTCGATTCTCATTAGTAAAAAAACTGGTGATAAAAACATGATCAATGAAGCGGACACCGATTTTTTCGGCATACTTTTTCAGGGGAAGCGTATACCCGCTGCCTCTCATGGCCATTGTATGGACGTGACGCGGATATTTATGCCCGGGGACATGGCCAAGCAGAAACCGGTCGTCTCTTTTAATAAAGCTGACACCGCATTTTTCCAAAAAGGAAACCTGCGCTTTGGCTGCCCGGGCCATTTTCGCGACAAGCTTCTGATCATTCAGGAAACGGCCTCCGATAATAGTATCCTCAAGGTGGGCATTGGCGTCATCCTGCGAGTCACCCCACCCGGTGGCGGCAAAAGCGCCGGCCGAAATATACGTATTATTCGCCTGTCCTGTCTTCAACTTGGAAACGAGAAGGACATCCGCGCCCCTTTCCCTGGCCTCAATGGCCGCTCTCAGGCTTGCGCCTCCCCCGCCAACGACCAGAATGTCGCATGAAACCGTATTTAATTCTTTAAAGCGCATACCTTCCCTTTTTCCCCCATTCAGGGTTTGATTTCCCGGGATTTCATGAAATCCAGAAACGCCTCCTCCGTGGTATATTTCGGCTGCCAGCCTGTGGCTTTCTTAAACTTTTCATTGCTGACAACAATCGAATATTCCGTGAGGCTGATCCAGCCCTGAGACATCTTTTGCAGACGCAGGGCAAACAAAACATTGACTATGAATTTCAGTAATCCAGGCGGAAGTTCAATGACCTTGCTGCCCGCCAGTTCATACAATCTTCTCATGGTGATGGCATCATCGGCAGCTATGTTAAATATGCCGGGGATATCATTTTTTACGGCCAGGTACAAAGCTTCCCCCAGATCATCTTCGTGAAGAAATTGTATCTGAGGATTCCGTCCCTTCATGGACATGGTGCTTTTCCGCTTAAAACCGTCTACAAAAAAGTTGTTGAGGTTCGGGCCGACAATAACGGGGGGTCTAAAAATGGTCAAAATGATATCACTGTGGTCCTCAGAAAAACGAGCTAAAAATTCCTCGACCGCCACTTTGTCCGAGGAATAGTAACTGTCCCGATTCTCAATCAGCGGATAATTTTCCGTAATACCGATCGGGTTATCCGGGTGGGCCCCATACGCAGCGATGCTGCTAGTATAAATAATTTTTTTCACGTTATTCATGGCACAGGCATTGAACACGTTCTTGGAGCCTTCGATATTGATGGCATGGGTCTTTTTCTTGTCGTGAATTTCGTCAACGATAAAAGCCAAGTGCAAGACCGTATCCACATTTTTCAAGAGATTGGGCAGTTCTTTGCTTCTTACGTCTTCCTGAAAAAAGGTAACTTTTTTAAATTCCGAGGTCCAGGGCGCAATATCAATTCCCACGATTTTTTCAATATCCGGGTCCGAGTCCAATTTGGGCAGCACTGTTTTAGCAAAGTAGCTGTTAACACCGGTAATGGCCAAGGTAGTCATTTCCTTCCCCCTTTAAACAAAATTATATTGCTAAGCCAGTCCACAAGAGGTCTGCAAATATCCCCCTTGCCGCTGCCAGCTCAACGAACGGGAAAATATACTTCATTCTTTTTTTAAGAATTTTGATACTAACTTAGCAGTGTTATAGTGTCAAACGATTTATACCGTCGGGAGCATGGAGCCTTCCGTGAACTAAGGTAGTCGAGTTTGTCCCGACAAACCCAACCAGTTTAGAAATTGACGTTTAATCCAAATCAACGGGTGTTTTACACTTATTGCACCGCTTTGCACCTCTGAACAACTTATTTCCGCATTCCGGACAGATGTACCTGTTCTCCTCATCCTGAACCCATTTCTCTGTTCCATATTCCCGCCAATAGGGTATAGCCCGCTGTATCACCTTCTTCCCGACCGGGACCGGAAATTCTTCCACGTATTTGCACGGAAACTCATCACACTCATAACATCCCTCAAATCCCTTTTCCCGGGTGCATTTTCTGATATTGCAGGTCCTGCAAAACACTGATTTTCGGCTGGATAGACATCCATCACAAAGCAAATCGTCAGTTGTAAGATTTTCCAGCCCGGGAATCTGAGATTGGTACACACCGAGCAATCGTTCCAAAAACTTATTATTATTGTCCCTGGTCGCATAAAACACTCCACAGACCCCGCAATACAAACCGCATGCAGCAAGATGTTCAGGATTTATATCCATTATTATTGTCCTCCTTCGTCAATAAGGCTTCTTATGAGCTTCGTCCTTAAGCCGAACCCGCTGCCCGGCTAAAAATTAAATCCTCTTTTCGAACAGCTTCTGAAAATCGAGAAAGTATACCTTATAGCATCTGGAAATTTTCCCGCTGATCAGTCCTCCATGTCAGATGGGTCCCCGGAGGGCAAACCAAGTTCCCGGGCCCGCAGGACTCGACGAAGTATCCTGCCGCTGCGTGTTTTAGGCAATTCATTAAGAAAAGCGACTTGCAGCAAAGGTAGTTCCGATGAAAGATTGGCTTTGACGAACTCCCTTATTTCCTGCACCAGCCGGGCAGAAGGTGTGAAACCCTTCTTGGCAACAACAAATGCCTTGACATAGGGCTTCATCAATGGCCTTGCCTTCCTGGATATTACAGCCGCTTCAGCTACTGCAGGATGCCGGCACAAAACCTGCTCCACCTCAAAAGGCCCAACAAGCTTATCCCCGACTTTCACCAGGTCATCAGTGCGGCCGTGATAA
>CAZVRN010000019.1:0-16806 GCA_964629485.1 uncultured Thermodesulfobacteriota bacterium
ATGATATATCAATATGTTATGTTAATTTTAGGCCGAATTATTTCAGGAACTTCGGTCTAGCCGTTTCTTAAAAAAGAGGGCAAATACATGAGTGTCGTTTAATGTTTGAAGGCGCGCTGGCCGGTAAAGACCATTGCTACAGGCGGGTCCGCCTGATTTACGGCCTCGATTGATTCGTAGTCTCTCATGGCGCCGCCGGGGTGAGCGATGGCCGAGATACCTTCTTTGATAGCCACGTCCACACCGTCCCGGTAAGGGAAGAAGGCATCGGAGATCATGACCGCCCCGGGCAGCCCGGCTTTTTGGACTTTGGTTTCATTATCGATGCGTTCTATAAGCTCTTTATCCGCTTTGCCCTGCTCCACGTCCAGGAGCAGTTCCTTGTATGATTTACCGTGCCGGTTGAAGCAAAGCGCGTCAGCGTATTTGGTATACGCCTTGAAAATGGCGATTTCAGCCACTCCGACCCGATCTTGTTCGCCGGTCCCGATTCCAACGGTTACCTGATTTTTGATGTATAAAACAGAATTGGAAGTCACCCCCTGTTCAACGGCCCAGCCGAAAACAAGATCGTCGTATTCCCGATCGGTCGGTTCCCGAACGGCTCGATAGGTCCGGCCCTGGTACTCTGCCACGGCAGGCTGGAAGTCCTCTTTGGATAGAATGGTGTTAATTGAAGATTGCTGAACAATCAGGCCGCCGTCCAGAAGACTCTTAAAGTCTAAAAAACGTGTAAATACGTATTCCTCCAGCCGATCCATGGCCTTAATGCGGATGATGCGCAGGTTTTTTTTCTTGGCCAGAATGTCCAGGACTCCCTCCTCGTACTCAGGGGCTGAAATTACCTCCAGGTAATTTTCCCGGAGCAGTTCGGCTGTCTCCCTGTCTACGGCGCGGTTGAAACAGGCCGCTCCCCCGAAGGCAGCCACCCGGTCGGCCATGTTGGCCTTGGCGTATGCTTCAGACAGACTCTCACTGCTGGCCACACCGCAGGGATTGTTATGCTTGACAATTACGGCCGTTGGCCTTTTGGTCAGGTAACGCAAAATGCCCAGGGCGCTGTCTATGTCGGTCAGGTTGATTTTACCGGGATGTTTGCCGAACTGAAGCATCGCTTCCTCATCCAGGCCGCTGACCAGCTCCTTGCCCGGGCCGATGTATTCAACACCGCCCAGGACAAGGTTACCGTTAACCAGCCGGTACAAAGCGGCTTCTTGACCAGGATTTTCCCCGTACCGCAGTCCTTTTTCAACCAGATTTCCCTCTTCATCCCGAATTTTCCAGGTCTGCTTTTGATAAACAAGAGTAACATCACCGAATATTATCTTCATTTCATCGGGAAAATGGTCGTCCATCACCCGCCGGTAAGCGGCCTTGAGGTCACTCATTTCATTAACTCCTTAAAAATTTTAAGTTCCGGGTAAAACCCCAAAAAAATTACATTTGGAATTAATAGAAAATCTATTTCCAACGTTCTATAAAGGCGTAGGCGTTATGGTTGTGAATGGACTCGAAGGTTTCCGCCCCGACCGTAAACCAGGTGATATTTTTATCCCGGTTGAACTTTTGGGAAACCTCCCGCACCACATCTTCCACAAACATGGGGTTATTATAAGCTGTTTCGGTGAGCAGTTTTTCATCGTTTCTTTTGAGCAGGGAAAACACTTCAGCAGAAGCGGATGTCTCAATCAGGCGAATGACATCTTCAATCCATATAAATTTTTTAAACCGGATGGCCACACGAACCTCACCGCGCTGATTGTGCGCTCCCACCTCGCTAATCTCTTTTGAGCATGGACAGAGTGTGGTAATGGGTACACCCAGTTCAACGATGATATCCAATCCCTGATGATCCAAAGACCCAATGAAGGAACATTGATATTCCAGCAGACTGGCTGTGTTGCTTACCGGAGCTTTTTTTTCGATAAAGTAAGGGAAGGTTAGTTTCAGATGAGCTGATTTTGCATTTAAGCGGTTGTTCATCTCTTCGAGGATCGTTCTCATGCTTCGCAAAGAGATTTCGTCACAGTATTCAGACAGGACCTCGACAAAGCGCGACATATGGGTCCCTTTATACTCATGGGGCAGGTTGACATACATGTCCACGCTGGCCACGGTGTGCTGTTTGCCTTTGGCCTTATCCAAAACTGTAACGGGATAACGGATTTTTTTTATACCGACTTTATCGATTTCGATTTTACGGTGGTCTCTTCTGTTTTGTACGTCAGTTATTTCTTCAACCATATTATACTCTCAGGGAGGGAATAACTCCCTCCCTTATTTGCGATATAAAATAACGGCGCGGCTACCAGCCCCAGGTCAGATACTGGTGGATGGAGTTGGCTGCTATTCTTCCGGCGCCCATGGCCAATATAACCGTGGCCTGGCCGGTGACAATGTCACCGCCGGCCCACACTCTCGGTTTCTTGGTCTTGCCGGTTTCCTCCTCGGCAATGATATAGCCCCATTTATTAACTTCCAAACCGGGGGTCGTAGAGGTGATTAACGGGTTTGCACCGGCGCCTACGGCGATTACCACAAGGTCTGTTTCCAGTTTAAAGTTTGAGCCTTCAATGGGAATTGGACGCCGGCGGCCGGATTCATCAGGTTCACCCAGCTCCATCTTGATGCACTCCATGGCCTTGACCCGCCCGTTTTCGTCGCCAATAAACTCGACTGGATTGGTCAAAAGATAAAACTCCACGCCTTCTTCTTCGCCATGATGGATTTCTTCAGCCCGGGCAGGCATCTCTTCCCGCGAGCGGCGGTAAACGATACGTACCCTTTCCGCGCCCAACCTGAGAGCCGTCCTGGCTGAATCCATGGCCACGTTGCCCGCACCGAGCACACAGACATCCTTGCCTCGCACGATGGGTGTATCATACTCTGGAAAGAGATAAGCCTTCATCAAGTTGGAGCGGGTCAGATACTCATTGGCCGAATAAATACCGATGAGATTTTCGCCCGGGATACCCAGGAATCGAGGCAGCCCCGCACCCACGGAAATAAAAACCGCATCGTGTTGCTCCAAAAGCTCATCCACGGTAATCGTGCGGCCAACTACCTGATTGAGTTCGAATTTAACACCTAACTTCGCCAGCCCGTCCATCTCATCCTGAACAATGGCCTTGGGCAGCCTAAACTCAGGGATACCATAGACCAGAACACCGCCAGCCTTGTGAAAAGCCTCAAAAATGGTTACGTCATGACCTTTTAGGATCAAGTCACCGGCCACCGTCACACCAGCCGGCCCGGAACCGACCACCGCCACTTTCTTGCCGGTTTTGGCGGCAATTGCAGGCTGAGTCAGTTCCCCTTTTTCGCGAGCCATATCAGCGGCAAATCGTTCCAAACGTCCAATAGCCACAGGCTCATCTTTCCTGCCCAGAATGCATACGGATTCACATTGAACCTCCTGGGGGCAAACCCGCCCGCAAACAGCCGGCAGGGCTGTTTTTTCTTTAAGTTTTGTGATAGCGCCGCTGAAGTCACCTTCCTTTATTAACTTGATAAAACCAGGAATATCAATCTCAACCGGACAACCGGTCACACATGACGGTTTTTTGCATTGCAGACACCTGGAAGCTTCAAGTTGGGCCGTCTCCACTGAAAACCCCAGAGGCACTTCATCAAAATTGTGACGCCTAACCTCCGGCTCCTGCTCCGGCATCGGCTGCCGGGGAATCTTTTCTTTTTTTTCAGCCATCTTCATATTCTCCGCATATTCAATAACGTTTTTACTTGTTCAGACCGATTTTGCAATCGTGTTCAAATTTTTCCATAGCCTCTTTTTCCATGTCCTTGTACGCCGACAGGCGTTGCGTCAATTCGTCAAAGTCGACTGCATGCCCGTCAAATTCCGGCCCCTCAACGCAGGTAAAACGCGTCTTGCCGGCGACCGAAACACGGCAACCGCCGCACATGCCGGTGCCATCGATCATAATGGAATTGAGGCTGACCAGTGTCTTGACACCGAACTCCTTGGTCATCTTGGAAACAAATTTCATCATCGGGACCGGCCCGGCGGCCACAACGAGACTTATTTTCTCATCGCCTTCCAGGTATTCTTTGAGCACATCCGTAACAAAACCGTGATGGCCGTATGACCCATCATCGGTGCAGATTCTGATCTCGCTGGATGCAGCGGTCATTTCGTCTTCAAGGATGAGAAGATCCTTGGTCCGCGAGCCGACGATGGCCACGACCTTATTCCCCTTTTCCTTGAACCCTTTGGTTATGGGATGCACCACTGCTGTTCCGGTTCCGCCGCCTATACAGATGACTATCCCGTCATATTTTTCGATATGCGTCGGCTGGCCCAGAGGTCCCAGCAGGTCCTGATAACCTTCACCTACCTTCAGGGTCTTAAACAGAGCGGTTGATTTTCCCACGACTTGATAAATGATGGTGATAGTGCCTTTTTCCGGGTCAGTGTCAGCCATGGTCAGCGGAATCCGTTCACCCGTTTCATTGGCTCTGAGAATAACAAACTGCCCCGGTTTGGCCCTGGCCGCGACTTTGGGTGCCTCAATGACATTTTTAACAACGGTACCCTGGGCCATTTCTTTTCTTTCAACAATTTTATACATGTTTACCTCCCCTATGATCAAGCCAGGCCGGCATACTGGCCCAGCAAAACAAAGCATACAAGAATTAGTTTAATAGCAGAAAAAAATACAGGCGTCAAAGGGAAATGCCAATTTCTGAAAAGCCTTGTTTTAATAAATATCGACCTCATGCTACGGCAAAAAAAGATACTTAAGGTTGAATTAAATAAAAATAATATCCGGCTTCAAATCAAAACGTTGCAAAACCAGTCTTCTTAACCTGCCCGCAGCGATTATAGCATCATCAACAGTATTTTACTATCGAGACGTTAAAAAAAATTTTGAACCTGTATCATGCGGCCGATTTTTTCTGCCTCCGGAAAAAGATTGAATTTGTTTCTACTCCTATATTTCGTGGCATTCATCCTGTTTATCTTTTTTTCGAAAAAGTTATTGTCTAATGCTCTAAATAGCTTGACTGCCAATCATTTAATATGGTAATTCCAAGTTTCACAAGGGTTGACCTACGGGGGCTATGGCGAAGTCAATCTTTCACAAAATATCTCGGCAAGGTCTATGCTCTTTTTATAAGCAGGTTTTTTAACCCCCGATACGGGGTGTTGATCCATGCCTTATTAGGAGATAATGGCTTACATTTACAAAAATAAAAAATTCTAAGGAGGAGATGTAATGGCTCTTGATCCCACCAAAATGGCAGATTGGCAAATTGCGGAAGCTGCCGAAAAAACAATGAAAACTGTTTACCAGCTCGGGGATGAGATGGGGCTCGAAAAGGAGGAATTACTTCCGCACGGGCATTACGTAGCTAAGGTTGATTTCGCTAAGGTGCTGGAAAGATTGAAAGATAAGCCGGACGGAAAATATATCGACGTTACGGCTATTACTCCCACGCCCCTGGGTGAAGGAAAATCCACTTCAACCATGGGCCTGGTGCAAGGTATGGGCAAGCGCGGGAAGAATGTTACCGCGGCCATCCGTCAGCCTTCCGGCGGTCCCACTATGAACATCAAGGGTTCGGCCGCCGGCGGTGGTTTGGCCCAGTGTATACCGCTTACCCCATTTTCATTGGGACTTACCGGCGATATCAACGCCATTATGAACGCTCATAACCTGGCCATGGTCGCGGCAACCTCCCGCATCCAGCATGAGTTCAACTACGATGATGAAACCATGGCCAGGCGTAATATGGGGCCGCGAATAAATATCGACCCCAAAAACATGGAGATGGGCTGGATAATTGATTTCTGCGCCCAGGCCCTGCGCAACATTATCATCGGTATCGGCGGTAAAATGGATGGATTTATGATGCCTTCCAAATTCGGCATCGCCGTGAGTTCGGAAGTTATGGCTATATTAGCCGTAGCCAAAGACCTCAAGGACATGCGTGAACGTATGGGCCGCATTGTGGTTGCCTATGACAAGAGCGGCAAGCCCGTGACTACCGAAGATCTTCAGGTTGCCGGAGCCATGACCGCCTGGATGGTCGAGGCCTTGAATCCGAACCTGCTTCAAAGCCTTGAAGGCCAGCCTGTTTTCGTGCATGCCGGTCCCTTTGCCAATATCGCTATCGGGCAGAGTTCCATCATCGCCGACCGGGTGGCTTTGAAATTGGGTGACTATCATCTCACGGAATCCGGGTTTGGTGCGGATATCGGTTTTGAGAAGTTTTGGAACCTGAAATGCCGTTTTTCAGGGTTGAAGCCGCACTGTGCAGTCCTTGTGGCCACCATTCGCGCTCTCAAGTGCCATGGCGGCGCGCCCATTCCCATTCCGGGCCGGCCCATGCCTGAGGAGTATAACAGTGAAAATGTGGGCTGGGTTGAAAAAGGCTGTGAAAACCTGATTCATCATATTAAGACAATCCGTAAAGCCGGTATAAACCCCGTGGTCTGCATTAACTCTTTCTATACCGATACCAAGGATGAAATCGCTGTGGTCCGCCGTCTTGCTGAGGGAGCAGGTGCGCGGGTGGCTACATCCGAACACTGGCTCAAGGGCGGTGACGGAGCCCTCGAGTTCGCCGACGCGGTTATTGATGCCTGTGAAGAAGAAAACGAATTCAAGTTGCTTTACGATCTTGATATGCCTCTCCGTCAGCGTATTGAGAAAATTGCAGTGGAAGTCTACGGCGCTGACGGTGTGGAATACTCGCCGGAGGCTCTCCAGAAAGCGCAGAGAATGGAAAAAGACCCTGAAATCGCCAAGCTTGGAACCTGTATGGTCAAAACACATCTTTCCCTGACTGACAATCCCTCCCTGAAGGGTGTTCCCAAGGGCTGGAAACTCAATGTGCGTGATATTCTTACATATGGCGGAGCGGGTTTTGTGGTCCCGGTCGCCGGAACTATCAGCCTCATGCCTGGTACGGCCTCAGACCCGGCCTTCAAACGTGTTGATGTCGATGTCGAGACCGGAAAAGTTAAGGGTCTGTTTTAACTTCAGTAAATGCTGGAGGACAATGACAATCAGAAACCAAAGGGGGTCCCTGTGAGGGGGGCCCCCTTAATTTTTTGGCCACAGTATCATTTCGCGTTGCGCCTGAATTATTTACGTTTAAACCCTCTAAACCTTTGACATGTGCTAATTTATTATATATAAGAATGACGTTATTTTATTTAACTAACTTTTCAAAGTAAGGTCAGGAATATGTCTGATACAACTAAAAACAAAGTAGGGTCGGTGATGGTCGTCGGTGCCGGCATTGCCGGTATTCAGGCTTCGCTGGATTTAGCCGAGATGGGCTACTATGTTCACCTTGTTGAAAAAGCGCCTGCCATTGGCGGACGAATGGCCCAACTGGACAAAACTTTTCCAACTAACGACTGTTCCATGTGCATCATTTCGCCAAAACTCAACGAGGTCGGCGGACATATCAATGTCGAAATCCATACCTGTTCCGAAGTCCTTGATCTGGAAGGTAAACCAGGAAATATAAAGGCCAAGATTTTACAAAAGGCCCGGTATATTGACCTGGATAAATGTACTGGTTGCGGCGAATGCGCTAATGCCTGTCCCATATATGTGCCCAACCTCTTTAACATGGGTCTTGACGAGAATCACGCTACTTATAAACCTTACGCGCAGGCATATCCAAACGCCTACGCCATACAAAAGCTTGACACTTCCCCGTGTACCATAACTTGTCCGGCGAATGTCAATGCCCATGGCTATATCTCCCTGGTGAAAGAAGGACGATACAAAGAGGCCATGGAAGTCATTATGGAAACATTGCCTCTGCCTGGAGTTTTGGGACGTATCTGTTTTCATCCTTGTGAACAGGTCTGCCGCCGGGCTGAAGTAGATGAACCCCTTAGTATACGAAATTTGAAACGCCTGGCCGCTGATCAGGCTGATATCCTGGATATAGAGATTCCTTGCGAGGAAGAGAAGGAAGAAAGAGTGGCCATCGTCGGGGCCGGGCCGGCCGGGCTGGCCGCGGCGTATCATTTGGCTAAAATGGGTTATAAGTCAACTATTTATGAGGCAAACTCCGTGCCAGGCGGGATGCTTCGCGTGGGAATTCCGGATTATCGCCTCCCCCCCGAAGTCCTGAATCGGGAAGTTGAAGCTATCACGAATCTGGGTGTTGAGATCAAGTATGACCAACCGCTGGGCCCTGATTTGACCATCGAAGATTTGGAGTCTCAGGGTTATAAAGCCATATTCCTGGCCATGGGCACACATGGCAGCCGAAAGCTGAACGTTGAAGGCGAAGACGCTGATGGCATCTTGCCGGCTATGTCTTTCCTCAAAGATGTAAACTTGGGTCAAGCCCCGGTGCTCGGCAAGAAGGTAGTGGTTATCGGCGGTGGAAACGTGGCCGTGGATGTATCGCGCAGTGCTTTGCGTCTGGGTGACAAAGAAATTACCATGGTCTCCCTGGAAGCCGCTGACGAGATGCCAGCCTGGGAGTGGGAGGTCGAGGAGGCCAAAGAGGAAGGGGTCAGCTTTCTTCATTCCTGGGGACCTCGACGCTTTATTGT
Organism: uncultured Thermodesulfobacteriota bacterium; assembly: GCA_964629485.1. GTDB lineage: Bacteria > Desulfobacterota > Desulfarculia > Adiutricales > JAFDHD01 > JAFDHD01. The sequence continues at coordinate 8,552 of CAZVRN010000019.1, forward strand.
CGAAAACGGCCGTGTAACCGGAGTGGAACTCAAAGCCGTGACTCAGGTTTTTGATGCCGAGGGCCGTTTCTCTCCAGCCTATGATGAATCTAATCTTAAGACTATTGAGGCGGACACGGTTATTGTCGCCATCGGCCAGGCCCCAATGGTGGAAGCGCTGAGACATGTTGAAGGCTTAACTTTTACCCGGGGAGGCAGCATCGAAGTAGACCCCATAAGTCTGGCCACGGGCCGGCCCGGTGTTTTTGCCGCCGGGGACATGCAGACAGGCCCGAAGTCAGCCATTGAAGCCGTGGCCGGCGGTAAAGAGGCGGCCATATCTATTGACCGTTTTATAAAAGGAGAGGATTTAACTGCGGGGCGTGAGCCGATTGACCGAAGCCTCGATAATAAGAACTGGCGAGACATACCAACGGATAGAGAGAAAAGGGCTCGTCTTAATATGCCCAAGATTTCCCTCGAACGGCGCAAAACCACCTTTGATGAAATCGAGCTTGGTTTTGATCCCGAACAGGGTGAGCTTGAGGCGAATAGATGTTTGGCCTGTGGCATCTGCTGTGAATGCCACCGCTGTGTCGCGGCCTGCGAAGCCGGTGCGGTTACTCTTGAGACTCACAAAATGCGTGATGAAGTCGTTGAGCTTGAAGTCGGGTCCGTGATCCTGGCTGCTGGATTTGACGCTTTTGACCCAACTCGTTTTCGTAATTATTCTTATTCCGAAAGCCCGAACGTTCTTTCAGCCATGGAATTTGAACGGGTTCTGTCCGCGTCCGGCCCGTATCAGGGGCATCTGATCAGGCCCTCTGATCACAAGGAGCCGAAGAAAATCGCCTGGCTTCAGTGCGTGGGTTCGAGAGATATAAATAATTGCGACCGGCCGTACTGTTCGGCTGTCTGCTGTATGTACGCGATCAAGGAAGCGATCATCGCCAAGGAGCATTCGGTCGAGGAACTGGAGGCCACAATCTTTTTCATGGATATGCGTACCTATGGAAAAGATTTTGAAAAATATTATGAACGGGCCAAGGAACAGGGCATCAATTTTGTTCGCTGCCGGATTCACACCATTGACCGAACACCCGCGGAAGACCTGATTATTCGTTACGTTGATGAAAGCGGCCAGGTCAAGGTCGAAGAGTATGACATGGTGGTTTTGTCTGTCGGCCTGGAGCCTTCAGCTGATTTCACTGAGCTGGCGGAACGCCTCGAAGTGGATTTAACGGAAGATGGTTTCGTCTCCAGTACCACCTTTGAACCGGTTTCGACTTCCAGGCCCGGGATATACGCCTGCGGCGCTATCAATGAACCCAAAGACATCCCCATCTCGGTCATGGAGGCGTCGGCCGCGGCCAGTGCCGCTACGGCAGAATTGAGCGAGGTCCGCTATACTCAAACCAAGACTATTGAATATCCGCCCGAAGAGGATATAACCGGCCAGGCTCCCCGCATTGGTGTCTTTATCTGCCACTGCGGCATTAATATCGGCGGGATTGTGGATGTGCCCGCCGTAACTGAATACGCCGGCAAGCTTCCCTTTGTTGAACTTGCGGACCACAACCTCTTCACCTGTTCCCAGGATACTCAAGGCAAGATTCAAAAGGCCATCATTGAACATAAGCTCAACCGCGTGGTGGTGGCTTCCTGTTCTCCCAGGACACATGAACCCATGTTCAGGGAGACCCTGGCAAAAGCCGGCTTGAACAAATATCTTTTTGAGATGGCCAATATCAGGGATCAGGATTCCTGGGTCCATCGCGATCAGCCTGAAAAGGCTACGGAAAAGGCCAAGGACTTGGTGCGGGGCGCCGTGGCCAAAGTGGCCCTTCTTGAACCGTTGCATCAATCCCAGATGGGCCTGACCAGGGAAGCCATTGTCATTGGAGGCGGTGTGGCTGGCATGACAGCGGCCCTAGCCATTACCGAGCAGGGTTTCCCGGTCCATTTGGTGGAAAAGAGTGATCATCTGGGTGGTAACGCACTTAATCTCAATAAAACATGGCGCGGAGAAGATATTAAGTCATTTACCAGTGCTTTGATTAGGAAAGTTGAATCGTCAAAGCTGATAACGATTTACTTTAACTCGGAAATTTCTAAATGCGAAGGCTTTTTAGGCAACTTCGTTTCTGATATCAAAACCCCGGAAGGAAATGTCAGCGTGCCCCATGGCGTGGTTGTCATCGCCACCGGCGGGAAGGCTCTCAAGCCTGATGAATATCTTTACGGACAGCATGACCGTGTTTTGACATCACTGGAACTCGACGCCCTCATGATTGAGGAATCCAAGACGCTCGAACAGGCTAAAACAGTGGCCTTCATTCAGTGTGTCGGGTCCAGGGAGCCGGAGCGGCCCTATTGCTCCAAGGTCTGCTGCACCCACTCGGTAGAGAGCGCCATCAAGATCAAGGAGGCAAACCCAGAAACCGTAGTCTATATACTCTATCGTGATATCAGGACCTATGGCTTCCGGGAGTCGCTTTATAAAAAGGCTCGTGAACTTGGGGTTCTGTTTATCCGCTATGATGTGGATGACAAACCGAAAGTGGAAGCGATCAGCCCGGAAAAACTGAAGTTGATCGTCACTGATCCAATCCTGAATCTTCCTCTGGAGATTGACTGTGATATCTTATGCTTGGCTTCATCCATCGTTCCCAATGAAGGAGAGGCGATTTCAGAGGCTTATAAGGTTTCTTTGAATGCGGAAGGCTTTTTCCTGGAAGCCCATATGAAGCTTAGGCCGGTTGATTTCGCTAATGAAGGCATGTTCCTGGCCGGGCTGGCTCATTATCCAAAACCAATAGAAGAGTCCATTGCTCAAGCTCGGGCCGCCGCTGCCAGGGCTACCACTATACTGGCCAAGGAGTCCATAAGTGTTGGGGGCATAGTCGCGGTCGTCGACCCGGACAAATGCGCCGCCTGTCTGACCTGCGTGCGAACCTGTCCTTTTGGTGTTCCCCGTATTGGGGAAGAAGGTCACGCCGTCATTGAGCCTGCCATCTGTCAAGGCTGCGGCGCTTGTGTTTCGGAGTGTCCGGGTAAGGCTATCAGCCTCCAGCATTTCACGGATCAGCAATTACTGGCTAAAACCAAGGCTTTGATCGCCTGAGATTTTATGAGATGAGGTAAGAAATATGACAGACTTTGAACCGAAAATTCTGGCGTTCTGCTGCCAGTTCTGAGCTTATTCAGCTGCGGACCTGGCAGGTTCGATGAGATTGCAATATTCAACCGATGTAAAAATAATCATGGTGCCATGTACCGGCCGAGTTGACATTCTGCATCTTCTCAAGGCCCTTGAGGATGGAGCTGACGGTGTTTACGTAGCTGGCTGCATGGAAGGGGACTGTCATTATCTTAATGGTAATATTAAAGCTCGTAAGAGAGTGGAATACGTTCAGAAAATATTGGAAAGTATGGGCGTGGAACCGGAAAGAGTGGCCATGTACAACATGTCCGCTGCGGATGGGCCGCGTTTCGCACAGGTAGTCGAGGAGTTCACATCCAAAATCAAGGAATTAGGGCCCAGTCCTTTTGTAAGTTCAAAGGCTCAGGCAGCCTGAGAGAGGTAGGCAGAGAAAGACAATGATTGTAGGAGAAAGAAAGCCCTTAGACGAAATCCTTGCCATGGTAAAGGATGCGAAGAAAATTCTCATTGTCGGTTGCAAAGGTTGTGTTACAGTCTGTAATGCCGGGGGAACCAAGGAAGTCGGCATTCTGGCTGTCACCCTCCGTTTAGCAAGATTAAAAGATAATAACCCTATTGAAATTGATGAACTGACACTGGAGCGTCAATGTGACCCGGAATACATTGAGGCCCTTGAAGAACGCATAGGGAACTATGATCTTATCTTATCCATGGCTTGTAGTATCGGCCCTCAGTTTATATCCGAAAGATTTCCCGAGGCCATTGTCTATCCGGCCCTGAATACCTGCTTTATGGGCGGGGCCAAAGAGCACGGGGTTTGGGCTGAATACTGCCAGGCGTGCGGGGATTGCAAAATCCATCTGTTTGGCGGTTATTGTCCCATTGCCCGCTGTTCAAAGAGCCTTCTCAACGGGCCCTGCGGAGGGTCGGCGGATGGTAAATGTGAGGTCGATAAGGAAATTGACTGTGTCTGGCACCTGATTGTGACCAAGCTCATGAAGCAAAACAAGCTGGACCAACTGACTGCGGTTAAACCACTTAAGAATTGGACCACAAGTCGCGACGGCGGTCCTCGCAAGATCGTTAGGGAGGACTTAAAATTATGAAATCAGGCAGTAATCTTGAAAAACTTCTTAATGCGGGTGAATTTGTCATCACCGGTGAATGCGGCCCCCCGCGTAGCGCGGACGCAGGTGTTATCAGGGAAAAGGCCAAGTACCTTAAAGGTTATGTTGATTCGGTAAACGTAACTGACAATCAGACCAGCGTGGTCCGCATGTCAAGTTTGGCCGGATGCTTGTTGCTGCAACAGGAGGGCATTGAAGCCAATATGCAGATGGTCTGCCGTGATCGTAATCGCATCGCCATGCAATCTGATATTCTGGGCGCCACGGCCTTAGGTATCCGGAATATGCTTTGTCTCTCAGGTGATCATCAAAAATTCGGCGACCATCCGGAATCTAAAAATGTTTTTGATCTGGATTCCATTCAGCTTATCCAGACCGTCAAAATGATGAGAGACGAACGGAAACTTATTTCCGGTCAGGAGATGCCGGAAGGCACGGAACCCAGGCTCTTTATCGGCGCAGCGGTCAACCCCTTTGCCGACCCTTTTGAATTCAGGGTTTATCGCTTGGCCAAGAAGATTAAAGCGGGAGTGGATTTCGTCCAAACCCAGTGTATTTACAATATGGACAAATTTAAAGAGTACATGAAGCAGGCTCATGATATGGGCTTGACAGAGAAGGTTTATATCCTCGCCGGGCTTACGCCTATGAAATCTCTTGGTATGGCTCGATACATGCAAAGATCCGTCCCGGGCATGGATGTCCCGGATGAGATTATCAATCGTTTAAAAGGCGTGGAAAAAGGAAACCAGGCAAAAGAAGGCATTAATATCACGCTGGACCAGATTCAAATGCTGAAGGAGATACCCGGTGTGGCCGGTGTGCACTTAATGGCGATTGAGTGGGAAGAGAGAGTACCTGAGATCGTGGAGGCCGCCGGATTATTGCCCAGGCCCACCGTTTAAATAATTATTTATAATCGCTGGCATAGAAAGGGAACTAAAATTCGCCTTTTAATTTAAGAGTGAATTTTTTTCTCTTGTGCCGAGCGGTTTGGACGATCAGAACTAATATATATTTATCACATTTTTAAATTATAAAGGGAGACCTCTCAGAGGCAGAAATTTTAAGGTTGAATTCCTTTAGAGGCCTCAAAGGTATTTAATTTAGGAATTAGATTGTATTAACATCAACTAGTTTATATAATCTCAAAGAGATTATATAAACTTTTGGTTTTTATTAATGCGATTAAGGTCCTTTTTTCTTTTTTAATCGGGGCAGCAAGAGAGTAGCTATACGTGGCGGATCAGGAACAGATAGATCAAGAATGGGATGATGAAGGCGTTATCCCGGACATAACACATCCGGACACTGAATACCTTATCGAACAGATGACTTGTTTGACCCTTGAGACAGTGGATCCATACCCTGGGCAGATGGTTCTTGATGTAGGATGCGGCCGTGCCCTGGACCTGCTTTCCCTTGAAAGCAAAGGAGCGCTTCTCTTTGGTTTTGATGGTTCGCACGTGATGATATCCAGGGCCGCGGAAAATTTTCAAAAGAAAAATGTCCCTTTGAGACTGGTCTGTGGCAGCGCCGAACATCTCCCTTATGCGGACCAAAGTTTTGATAAGGTCTTTTGCAAAGGGGCTGTTGATCATTTTTACGACCCGGCCAAAGCCGTCCGGGAGATGATCAGGATACTTAAACCGGGCGGACACCTGGTTATTTCGGTAGCCAATTTCAATAGTCTGGGTTTCAGATTGGCCAAAATGTACAATCAAGTACATAAGATACTCAGAGGGCGTGAACTTTCAGCGCCCCATATCTGGGATAAGCCTGATGATCATGTTTACGAATTTAATTATCCCTTTCTGCTGAAGTTGATTCCAGCGGGTGTTCGAATCGACCGGGCATTTGGAATCTCCATGTTCTGGGGGTTCCCTAACTGGGGTAAATTTCTAAATATTTTCCCGGAAATGGTCACGGAAAAAATATTAAAAACCCTGGACCGGATAGCTCGCAGCTACCCCCAGTTGGCCGACGTGCTGGTGGTTCGTCTTGAACGAATTCCTGAAGAGGCCGCTGGATTTTTTGAGGCTGAGCCTGAATTTGGAAATTGAAAAAATCGACGGAGTTGAGATAATGAATAAGTATTCACGTATTCAAGGACTGGCCCTTTGCTTGGGCACGTTTCTAGCCGCGCTTTTGTTCCTGTTTGGCATTTTTGCCAGAAATTGGTGGGCCCTTGCAATTCCTGTGGCTATAGGCTTCTTATGGCTTCTGGGCCTTGGTTTCTGGATCGGCTGGACGCTATTAACAATCAAGGTGGAGCCTCAAACAGATCTTCAAAAAGAATGATTCGGCTTAAGGCATGAGAATCTGTCTTCAATGTTATCGTGGAAATCCCTACTGCGGAGGGCAGGGGATTTATCTGCATAATTTAAGCCGGGCTTTGGTGAAATTGGGACACGAAGTCACCGTGCTTGTTGGTCCGCCCTACCCAAACCCTATGCCCTGGGTTCGGGAAATCAGGCTGCTCAATAAGTGTTTATGGGGCATAAAAATTAAGGATTTGTTGCTTCTGCATGATTTGAAAAGTCTTTTAACCCCGCTGAATTTTTTCGAATATGTTGTCAGCCGAACCGGCTATTGCCCCGAGCCTTTAGCCTTCAGCCTCAGGGCGGCCTTGAAATTCAGGGAACTGCATCAGGCTGAACCGTTTGACGTTTTGCACGATGTGGAAACGCTCGGCTTCGGTCTTCTTTTAGCCCGGGCGCACGGGGTGCCCGCAGTATCCACTGTGCACCACCCCCTGCGCCGTGATCTGGCCGCGTTTTTACCGCGGGCGACATCCTGGCGGGAACGATATCACAATACTGTTTTTTATCCTCTGATCATGCAAGGCATGGTGGCCCGCAGGATAGACGGCATGATCACTTCCTCTCATGTCGGCCTGAAAGAACTGCGCCAGGCCTTTCGGGTAAAAAAAGAAAAAATTCATTTGGTCTACACCGGGGTGAATACAGTTACTTTTTCCCCAGACCCTTCAGTTGAAAGAACCCCTCATGAAATACTGTTTGTGGGCAACGCCGACGACCCAAGAAAAGGAATTCGTTATCTCCTGGAGGCCATGCTCGATCTGCCACCTGATGTGCGCCTAATCATGGTGGATAAAGGGGAGCCGGATAAGCATTACGCCCCGGACCTTATCAGGTCCATGGGGCTTGATGGTCGAGTCACCTTTACCGGCAGGCTGTCCGAGTCGGAGCTCGTGGAAAGATATCGCCGCACTCAGGCCCTGGTAATGCCTTCCCTTTTTGAGGGTTTTGGCCTGCCCGTGGCTGAGGCCATGGCCTGCGGGACACCGGTTGTCACTACCCGGACCGGCTCCCTGCCTGAGGTGGTTGGAAGTGATCAGGAAGGAGGACTCTTGGTGCCTCCGAAAAATCCCGGCGCCCTTGCCGAAGCGATTCATCAGATCATTTCTGAACCGGTTTTTTCAAAGGAACTCGGTCTGCGGGCACGCAGACGCGTCGAACGCCTGTTCAGTTGGGATCGTACTGCTGAAAACACTGTTCAGGTTTATAAAAAATTGATTAGTCAACAGATGCTCCGACGAAAGGCGGCTTTTGCAAAAGGAACATCGCAATGCATCGGCACAAAGATAAATTAAAAATCTGCCTTCTAAGCTATCGCGGGAACCCTTACTGTGGAGGACAGGGGATTTATCTTCAGTACTTGGCTCAAGAACTGAGGAAACTGGGACACGAAGTGCATGCCTTGGTTGGACCCCCTTACCCAATATTCATGGATGGTGCTAAGGTTGATCAGATTCAAAACAATATCTATTATGGGTCATCTTCCTCAGAAATATTAGCACGCACTCCAGTTACGGACCTTTTAAATCCCCTCAATTTTTACGAGTACACCTCATCGAGATTGGGAGTTTTTCCCGAGATTCGGGCTTTTAGTTTCAGGGCCTACTTCCGTCTTCGGGAGATACTTAAGCATGAACGGTATGATATCATTCATGATAATCAGTG
>CAZVRN010000020.1:0-16742 GCA_964629485.1 uncultured Thermodesulfobacteriota bacterium
AAGGAGATTTTCATGACCGCTCCATTGAATCGAAATAGAAGAAGAAGGCCCTACCACCGCCGCAAGGTTTGCCGCTTTTGCGCAGATTCAAGTTTAACCATAGATTACAAGGACGCCAACACCCTGCGTTTGTTTACCAGTGATCGCGGGAAGATGATTCCACGACGGATTACGGGTACTTGCGCCAAACATCAGCGCCAGCTTTCGACCGCCATTAAACGAGCCCGGGCCATGGCCCTTCTTCCGTATGCGGCTATGGCCGGGGGCAACTAGAAGTTTGACTTTTACATCCATCTGGGGATCAAAGGCTCGGCCTTGTTCAAGAGTGGATCCGGGTCAAGCCGGTTAATGCGGGGGTGATGAGCGAAGATTATAAAATTTTTTCGACTGCCTGGATTGTGCTGCGTGATCCTCCGTTGGTCGGCGGGATTATTGCGTCTGTCCTTTTATTTTTTTCGATGCTTCTGCTTCCAATTTTAGGTACGGCAATAGGCATCTTTACGCCACTGCCGCTGATATATTTTTATTTTTTGCGGGGACGGAAAATAGGCCTGACCATGATTGGCCTGGCCATTGTAATCGTTGCCGTCATTTTCGTCTTATCTTCCCGGTATACCGGCGGCCTGATGTTTTTAGGCTATGCCCTCATGGCCGGGATTATGGCTGAGAGTCTGTTTTTAGCTTTACCTCCGGAAAAAGTGATCGGTTATACCGCGGCTGGTATTTTAGGATTGAGCCTTGTCATATTGGCGGTAACGGGTCTTTTTCATGATCAAAGCCCCTGGACGTACGGGCGAAACATAGTCACAAGTCACGTTGAAGAGACATTAAGTGTTTACCGCGATCTTTTAAGTTCTTCACGACAAGCCGGCGCTCCCTTGGAAAAAAGCAATGAGAATTCAGATAAGATAGCCGAAAGAGAGCCGGGAACGGGAGAGACTACAGTTCACTCAAAAAATCTGGATGCGAATTTTAAACAGCTAGCTCGTCTGTTTATACGTATTTTTCCCGGCTTAATGATTATTGGCACCCTGCTTTTGACCTGGGTTAACTTCATGGCTGGGCGTCTGCTCATCATTCGGCGAATGGAACTACCCCCTCATCTGGCGAACCTCAAAAAATGGAAAGCGCCGGAATTTTTGGTTTGGGTGGTTATCGCCTTTGGGTTTTGCGCGGCTTTGCCTTTTAGCCCGGTTCGGACTATCGGAATAAATGGGTTGATGGTTCTGGCTCTGATCTATTTTTTTGCAGGTCTGTCCATAGTGGCCTACTGGTTTGATGCAAAGGCTGTACCGCCTTTCTTTCGCCTGTTGACCTATTTGCTTATCGCGTTCCAGCAGTATCTGGGCTTGCTCGTAGTCGGACTAGGTTTTTTTGATCTTTGGTTTGATTTCAGGAAATTAAAAAAAGCACAATCAGATTCCCGTGCCTGAAATTTTGATTATGATAGGGAAAGGAGAGTAGGAATGAAAGTCATCCTTACGCGGGATGTGGATAATTTGGGATTAACCGGTCAGGTAGTTGATGTTTCCCGCGGTTATGCACGGAACAAGCTTATACCCAGCCAGTGGGCTGTGGAAGCGAGTTCGAGCAACCTGAAGGTCTATGAAAAGGCCAGGGCCGAGTTTGAAATTCGATCCATGAAAGAGAAAGAAAAGGCCGAACAGTTGGCTAAAGAGATCGAAAGCATTACTCTTACCATTGCCCAGAAGGCCGGCGAAAAGGACAAGCTTTACGGTTCTGTGACCAGTATGGATTTGACCGCGGCGCTGGCCGAGCAGGGCGTGGAAATAGATCGTCGTAAAATCAAGCTGGCTGAACCGATCAAGGCCTTGGGGGATTATGAAATTCCTGTTAAACTTCAGTCAGAGGTAACAGCGGTTATCAAGGTTTCGGTCGTAAGGGCGGAGGATTGATCCGCTCTGATGCCTTAAGGCATCCGGCCGTGCCAGCAGGGATCACGGGTGTGGTTTGGCAGAAGCGGTGAAAACATCAGAAGCCATAGTGCGTAAAGGTAATTCTGGCAGCGTTAAAACTGAGGATCTGCATCTTCCTCCGCAGAGTCTAGAGGCCGAACAATCGGTGCTGGGGGCTATCTTACGGGACGAGACGGCCTTGCCTCGAGTCCTGGAGGTACGAACTCAGGCGAATGATTTTTATCGCGAGGTCCACGGGTTAATTTTCATGAGTATGCAAGATCTCTTTGATCGAGGCGAGCCGGTGGACCTGGTTACACTTGCTGACAATTTACGCAAATCCGGGGTCTTGGAAAAAGTCGGCGGCCCTGCTTATTTGGCCCAACTGGCAGATGCGGTAGGCACGGCGGCCAACGTTGAATATTATGCACGCATCGTGCGGGAGAAGGCTGTACTCAGGAGACTGATCAGCGCATCGAGCCGAATTTCAGAACAATGCTATACCCCGGTTAGCGAAGTAGACCAGGTCCTGGACGATGCTGAAAGGGAGATTTTTTCTATTCGTGATACTCGCCTCGAGCAGACTCTTCGTCCGGTTGATAGCGGGATGCTGACAGAAACTATGGGGATTATTGAAGACCGGTATGGGAGCTCTAATATAATCACAGGCGTTCCGACCGGCTTTAAGGATCTCGATCAATTGACTTCTGGATTTCAGCCTTCCGACCTGATTATCATTGCCGGTCGTCCTTCCATGGGTAAAACCGCCCTGGCCCTTAATATTGCCATGAACGCGGCCATCCCAGCGGAGAGGGATATACGGGAGGGCGATCCTTTTAGCGTGGCCTTCTTCTCGCTTGAGATGTCCCAGAACCAGATTCTGCTGCGCCTGCTTTGTTCGTTAGTACAGGTAGACCTTCATGCCGTTCGTACCGGTCGGCTGCACCGTGAAGATTTTGCTTTGCTGACCGAGGCTGCGACCAAGTTGAACGAGGCGCCGATTTATATTGATGACAGTGGTTACCTGAGCGTCATGGATATTAGGGCCAAAGCCCGGCGTCTCAAGTCCAGGTTACTGAATCAGGGACAGAATCTGGGGATGATTCTCGTTGATTACCTGCAATTAATCAGAGGGCGGAGTGATCAGAGCGGGCGTAGCCGGAGTGAGTCCCGGGAGCAGGAGATTTCCGAGATCAGCCGTTCCCTGAAAGCTTTGGCCAAGGAACTTGATGTGCCTGTGGTCGCGCTTTCTCAGTTGAACCGCCAGGTGGAAAACCGTCCTGACAGGCGGCCTGTTCTGGCAGACCTGCGTGAGTCCGGAGCCATTGAGCAGGATGCAGATGTTATTGCTTTTATTTTCCGCGAAGAGCTCTACAAACCGGACAATGAAGAATTAAGGGGCAAGGCCGAGCTGCGTGTCAGCAAACAACGCAACGGTCCCACCGGTGTGGTTCATTTGACGTTTCTCCATCACTGTGCCCGCTTTCGGTCTGCAATTGTTCACGAAGTAGAATATTAATGCCTGGGTATGGGATTTTAAACCATTTTTTCAGAATGGAGACGGCAACTTGCCAGTAAAATAGAAAACCCAACCATGCAATTTGAAACAAGCCGGTTCTTGCGGTTTTGAAAATTTTACCGCCGCCGGATTCCCATCCGAGTGCTTATTAATCTTGAACCGGTCCAGAATGTGTCCATGAATTTCTTCTTTTCATTATGATCTGTCGGAGAAACCAATTGACCACAGGCTAAAGAGCTTTCACCTTGTTCGCACCCATCAAATCGGTCTGGATGGCCTTCTGTTTATCTTTGTGCGTGGGGAAACCTCTCGTGCCAGGCCGATTCTCAAGTTTTACGGAAGGGTAATAGTCTTGGACTGAAATTAGATTTAATGTTATTCTTAATAAAATGAACATGTTGATATGATCATATACTTGGTGATGCTGATCTATCATACATGAAAGGATATAATTTGTGCGTGGGGACAGGATTCTTCGTATTATTGCGTTAATTCTTTTATGCGCCTTGGTTTATTATTTCAGTTATGATCAGGGGAAAAGAGCGTATAAACCCCGCGTTGACGCGCTTGAAAAGGCACTGGACGCCAGGGAACGTGTTATCGAGGCGCTGGCGCTGGAGATCCGGCGTCAAAAGGAAAAGATAACCCGGCTGGAGAAACAATTGGCACAGGGCAGCCAGGGAACAGCGATCAATAAATCCACCAAGGCCTTGATTCGAGTTTCGATACGCCTCGGGTCATCCCGGACCCTGCTGGATCAGCGCCTCGTGGTAGCCTGTCTCGAAATAAACCGTGAGGCTAAAGAAGCAAAGCTTCAATTTAATTTTCTTCAAGAAAAGCACATTGAATCGGTATTTTTAAATCTGGGACAAAGTGTTAATTTTAGTTTGTCCGGTCAGGAGTATATCGCTGTATTGGATCAAATTCAAACAGCTTCGGTGAGTCTGCGAATTATAAAACAGTCCTGATAAATCAATCATGAATAAAGATTTGCAAACTATCTTGAACACATTGCAAGAAAGGCTGAGACAGCCCCAGCCTTTGCTCAACTCCCCATATCTTTACTTAGACCCTGAAAGCATCCTTTACTGGTTTCAGGAATTGACAGGCCTAAGCCGCCTGCCATGTTTAAGGTTTAATCACCAGGAAACCGGAGAAATCGAGTTGAGCTTTAACAATGGCCCGGGCACAGTCCTGCCGCTTCATCTTGTGTGCCGCGCTTTAATCCCCCTTATAAGGCAAAAAATACCGTCAATAGATAAGAAAGAAGACTTGGCCGGGCTGGTGCAGCACTACGTTTGGATTAAGGGTATGCTCAAGGGTACTCATTTTCCCGATGGTAAATTCAACGTAGAAATTTTTTTCCACAATTTACGCGGTGTGCTTTTTTATACCAGAGATTTTTTTAGCTCGATGATCAGGCCATTATTGGACAATGACCGTATTTTTACCCTGAATTGTCGGATAGAGGCCGTGGTCTATGTACACAGCGGGATCACAAAACAGATTTTTTATCATCAAACATTTGGGGACAACAAGGAATACGATTGGCTGCCTTTGGTGCCTGTAGTCATTCAAGCTTGTTGAGTTTAATGATCCTGGTTTCTCAATAATACTCGAGATCAAAGCGGGAGGCATGCTTTGACGCGACAGGGCACTATTTGTTGAAATTCGTGGAAGGGTATAGGCAGAGGTGTAAAAAAGATGTTTCGGCCTGGGTTATCACTCGGGCCAGAGGAAACTTGTCAACTGCCCGTAACATGGTGCAGGCAGTGTTTATTAATTATTTTCAATAGGTTATAATTTATGTTTCTTTTGTTGTTTTTCTTTTTTATGGTCCTGTCCGTTTCGTTCGTCTGTTCCCTATCGGAAGCGGTTCTTTTGTCTCTTAATTACAGTCACGCCGCTTTATTGAAGAAAGAGGGCCGGAAAAGCGGGCTAATTCTGTTGGAGCTGAAAGAAAGAGTGGACCGTTCGTTGGCCGCTATTTTGACCCTAAATACTATCGCTAACACATTGGGCTCCGCCGGTGTTGGCGCCCAGACGCTTCACCTTTATGGCAGCAGATGGGTGGCCCTTGCCTCCGTGGTACTTACATTTTCCATTTTAGTCCTTTCGGAGATCGTTCCCAAAACGTTGGGGGCTGTTTACTGGAAGCGGCTGTCACCCGGGATCGCGTATGTAATTCGCTTGTTGATTATCATCACTCTTCCCTTGGTCGTCATCATAGAGGCCATATCCAAGTTTATTGCCGCTGGGTCCAAAGAAGTGAAGATAACCAGGGAGGAAATGATAGTGGCGGCGGAAATTAGCGAGGATGAAGGAGAACTGATTCAGAGAGAGGAAGATGTTATAAAAAATTTGCTTCGTTTAAATAAAATATATGCTAAAGATATTTTCACGCCGAGGTCCGTGGTTTTTGCTCAGCAAAAAGACCGCACTGTGGGCGAGGTAGTTAAGGATAACATACCGCTTCGCTTCTCCCGGATACCTATTTATGGTGAGGATCTGGATGATATTGTCGGTATGGTTTATCGATTTGAGCTTCTGAATCTTTTCTCTCAGAACAAAATCTACGATACATTGGAAAAGGTCGCCCACCCCATTCATGTTGTCCCTGCCTCTAAATCCGTGGCAGAAATTCTGGATGAATTCATTAAGCGCCGTGAACATCTCTTTTTAGTCGTGGATGAATATGGAGGTACGGCTGGGATCGTTACACTGGAAGACGCCATTGAAACCCTGCTTGGCGTTGAGATAGTGGATGAATCTGATTCAATTGAAGATATGCAGGAATATGCCCGGAGGAAATGGGCTCGAAGGAAAAAGGATGAAGGCCTTTTTGAGTGAATATAAAGAGAAAGAAGTATTTCAGGCAAAAAACGTATCATCTGTGTATAAACCTGTTATGTTAAGCCATCGGCATCAAACTCAAACGGTCTTTCCGGTATCTGAATTATTCGGACTTGACAGATCAGGGTGGGGGTTTATATTTTTAAACAGGAGAAATTTTGTATAGCATGAATTATTTGAAGCGTATCAGGGAAGAAATTTTATTCAGCCGGTATATTCGGCGCGAAAAGAGTGTTCAACGGATAGGTGAGCTTTCCTTGAGAGAAAAGCGGTTATATGATTTTCGCAATAATCGTGAAGTCCCTCCTAAAATGGATTCGGCTGGATCTTAAGCAGAAACTGATATCAATGTACAACTAGGACATGAATCTCGGCAGGTTCAATGCCCCTTTTAGTATATGGCTCGTTGTTTAGTGAAAGCTGCTTTTGAGACAGCACACGTTTTTGTCCTTTAGCAGAGCTCGGTGTCATTCTCAAAATTAACCTATTGAAATATTTAATAATTTACCTCAGATTGAAATTTCGCCTTTCGCGGTTTCAATTCAATTATTGCTTTTAAGAACTCTCACTTGGAGAGAAAGGCTTTGACGTCCAGATTGTTGATAGCTAAGGAGAAGGCTTCGCTAAGGACCTGCTGGCCGGTTCTTTTGCCGAGCAGATTATATTTTTCGGCTCTTCCGGTAACGCGTTCCTGATGAAAAATTTTTCCATTTCTGGCGACCTTAGCCAAATATGTTATTTCGGCAATAAAGTTACTTTTCTTTAAATCCAGTTGAACGCGCTCGATTTCAAGGGTCAGGGTCGGGCCTTCATCCGATGGCAGAGGGATTACTTTCACGCCAAGATTATTAAGCCGCAGACTCATGGCGTCCATAAAATCTTGTGTTATTTCATGTTGTTGCTCGGAAGAGCTCGTTTCATCCTTCCGCTTTGCCGCCCGTTGAATCAGATTGATGACCGAACCGGTACCTGACCAAATCTTCATTTCTTTGACTCTAGGGCTGAGGATTTCCTTGACTTGGCGAACATCGTTAACCTGTAAGTATATCTTCTTCAAGGTCAAGGGTTGCTCCGTGGGATTTTCGTAACTGAGACCCGTTTGCTGACCGGCGCATCCGGCCAGGAAAAATAGGCACAAAATAACTGGTATAGTCCTTTTCATTTGTCCTTCCTCTTATTCTTCTCCTGGATTGTTTTATGATAGCTTAAGCTGGTTCCCAATTCAATAAGATAGTGACCGGCTGAGTTGATTTTCATTATTGGTATTATTTCAGCCCGTTTAATGCTGGCGAGCTGTTTGGCTGCCGGATGTATGGCCAGGGCTCAACGATACTTATCCCTTCTTATTTTTCGGGAAGCGCGTTTCCAATCCTTATCTTTTTCTTTGCGTTTTTTTCGTTTTTTATCAAACTGGTTCCGTCGCCCAATATCTGGATCGCGCTCTGGCACAAGTGTAAAACTACCGGGAGTCTGCGGGGCCGGAACAGGCGGTGTTTTTTTCTTTTCAGTAGTGATTTTTTCTTTAGGCATTGGGGGAGCGTAGAAATATTTTGGATCAATGGCTTTGGTGAGATAAATGAATTCAAGCGGCCGGTAAAAAGTTGTCCCCTGCCTGCCAGCCTTGGCCGCCTGAATTGTCAGAAGAATTGGCTGCTTGTCCCTGCGGGAGCCCACACGCAAGGCCATCTCTGGTGTCGGGTACAAACGCACCCAGGGCCACTGAGTAGGTTTCAGGCCATATTTAAGGATGGTAGGGTAACTTTTGCGCCGGGCCGCGTGATAGAGCAAGGCCGGGGGTATGGTTTCGGGAAACGGGCCCAGTTCCAGGTGGGTATTTGCCGGTATGACTCTAATCATTTTACCTGATGTCTCAAACCCGGTATCCTCGGGTTCCCTGATGAGCTCTTTAAGGTGGCTTTCTCTAACAAAAGACCAGCCTTCTTCTCGAAGAGCGATTAGAAGCTCTTTGATGGCCACAAAACCTTGTTCATCAAAAAACAGCCCGAATTCATCTGGACGATGACCAAGAACGTAAGCCAACATCCGGCTGAGGCTTTGCCGCTGTTGTTTATGTCTCTGTTTGCTCACTCCTTAAACGATTCTAACCTCCTTAATTTAAATGGTTCAGCATTTTAACATGCCGGGAAAATAAAAAAAAGGCCGACCCTTATGAGCCGGCCTTATGAGTCAGTTTGTTGTTTAGTGGACTTTAATATCTATCTTCTTGGGTTTGGTTTCTTCTCTTTTGGGTAAACTTACCGTGAGAACACCATGTTCCATCTTAGCGTCTATTTTTTCCTGGTCCACATCTTCAGGCAGGCTGAAAGTCCTTACGTACCTTCCCGTTCTGCGTTCACGCAGGTGATATTCTTCGTTTTTCTCTTCCTTCTCTTCTTCGTGTTCAGCCGAAAGCCGCAATCTTCCATCGCTAATTTCCAGATTTACTTCTTTTTCACTAAATCCAGGTAGCTCAGCCCGCACCAAGTACTCTTTTTCAGTTTCGGAAACATCCACCCTGGGCGCGATCGCACCGTCATTTTCCTCAAAGGTATCAAAGAAGAAAGGTTTAAAGAAATCACTTAAAAAACCCCTTCGCGGGAATAATTCTCTGAAGGGAGTATAAAGTGTCAGATCTGTCATTTTTATATCCTCCTTTCTTCAATTTCCTCAATTTTAAATTAAGTCTTAAAACTCCCATGTCAAGTCACCTTGATTTAAAACTTTTTTCAACAGAGTGTATGATGATTGACACGGGATGAGCATTGGGATATTTTTAAACTATGATCGATCAAGACGATAATGAAGTTGAGGAAATTGAAGGTGATCTTGAGATATATGAACCTGTGAGCCCGGATTCCGCCCTACCTGAAGTCAGCGGCCAGGTGGAGACTCCAGCACATTATGATCCCTTGAAACGTTATTTTTACGAGGTTGGGAAGTATCCGCTTTTATCTCGGGAAGAAGAAATGGCTCTGGCGATCAAGGTCAGGGAACAGCATGATCAGGACGCCGCTTACCGCCTCGTAACTTCCAATCTCAGGCTCGTTATCAAGATCGCCATGGATTTCCATCGCCATTGGACAAAGAATTTACTGGATTTGATTCAGGAAGGTAATGTGGGCTTGATGCAGGCCGTGGCCAAATTCAACCCGTACCGGGGTGTGAAATTTTCATATTACGCCTCTTTCTGGATTAAAGCGTATATTCTTAAATTTATATTGGATAACTGGCACTTAGTGAGGGTTGGCACAACGCAGGCACAGCGCAAGCTTTTTTTTAACCTGAAAAAGGAAAAAGAAAAATTGCTGACCCAGGGTCTTGAACCTGCTCCAAAACTTCTGGCCCACCAGCTCCACGTCAAGGAACAAGAAGTGATTGACATGACCCCGCGGTTGGACACACCGGCGATTTCTTTGGACTCCACCTTACAGGATGAATCAAAGGACGCACTTATTAATTTTATACCCGCCGCCGGCCAGCAGGCTGATGATGTTATTGTAAAAAAAGAAATCAGAAAGATGTTGCGTTCAATTGTGAAAGAGTTTCGACAAACCCTCAACGAACGTGACCTGGATATTTTGGATAATCGCATATTATCTGAAAACCCAATGACTTTGCAGGAGATGGGGCAAAAATATGATATTTCGCGGGAACGCGTGAGGCAGCTTGAAGACCGCATCAAAGAAAAATTGCGTCAAAGATTTATGGAAGAACTTCCGGATTTTACGGCAGACGACTTTCTGGAAACAATTGGGGGAGAGGAGTAACCCTTGCCATACGAAGGTATTTTATTCAGGCCGCCTAGCGAGGCCAAAAGTCTGCTTATTCAAGCTACGTTGGGGTGTCCCCACAACAAATGCCGTTTCTGTTCCATGTATAAAGACAAGCGTTTTAAAATTCGTTTGCTTAAAGATATTTTTCAAGACCTCGATCAGGCCCGCGATTGTTACGGCCCTGGTGTGAAAACTCTTTTTCTGCCCGATGGCAATACCATCGTTATGAAAACCGCCAGCCTGATCAAAATTCTGGAACGGGCACAAAAGAACTTTCCAAATCTTGAGCGGATTACCGTGTATGGTTCAGCAAAGTTTTTATTTTTGAAAAAAGTTGAGGAGCTTAAGGCCTTAAGAGATGCAGGTTTAGCGCGAATACACATGGGCCTTGAGTCCGGTGATGACGAAGTATTAAGAATAATGGACAAAGGTGCATCAGCGGCCGAATGTATTGCCGCCGGTAGAAAAGTCAGGGAAGCGGGCATTGAACTTTCTCTTTATTATCTTTTGGGTCTTGGCGGACTGGCTCGGCTTGAAAATCACGCCCAAAACAGCGCCGAGGTTATTAATGTGATTGCGCCGGATTTTGTCCGCATTCGCACCCTGACTCCTCACCCGGGTACCCCCCTTTACCGGGATTATGTTAACGGGCACTTTGTGTTGCCTTTTCCTCATGAGGCGATGCAGGAACTCGAAATTTTGGTTTCCGGGTTACACAGGCCTTTAATGCTTTTGAGTGATCATATTAATAATTATATCAATCTTAGCGGCAGGATCCCGGATGACAAGCCGGAACTGCTGGCTGAGATTGAAGCCGCTAAGGCAATGGATTATTCCCGGTTGGTTCAACGGCTGACGGTTTTATAACCCATGGAATTCATGGTGGCATGATAACTGAAAAGACTATTTGAACGATTGCAGGAAGGAAAAGATTTTTGTTTAACGTCAGATTGTTTCTTCATTGGAGTGTAACCATAATATTCATATCATTACTTGCCTGTGCTCCTGTGAACACTCCATCCATTTCAGCTTCAACCCCGGGGCCTGAAAAGGCCAAGGCCAAAGAAACTGTTCCTAAAATTAGCCTGGACAGGCTCCCGCGAGCAGCAGCCTATTATTATTTTTTTCTGGCTGATCTTGCTCAGATCTCCGGACAGGAGGATCTTGCTTTAAAATTTCTTAACACGGCTAAAGAGATAGATACGAAATCAGCTTTTCTGGAAGACGAACTGGCACGTTATTACATCAAGCGGGGAGACTCAGGCCAGGCCTTGAAGCATGCTCGTTTGGCTGTGACCAAGAATCCGCAATATCAGCCTGCCCGTATGCTGTTGGCCGGGATTTTCAAGGCTTTAAAGCGCTATGATGAGGCTGTTACTGAATATGAAACGATATTAAAGCAGCAGCCTGATAATGAAGATGTTCTTTTGCGTCTGGGCACTTTATATCTTGACCTTAAGCGGTATGAGCAGGCAGAAGGGATTATGAAGCGCGTAGTCAAGCTCAATCCCGGATCTTATATGGGATTATATTACCTGGGGCGCATCGCCCTGTTGCGTCAAGACCTCTCCGGTGCGGTGCAGTATTTTAAAGATTCACTGACGATTGATCCGGGATTCGAGCCCGCCTTTAATAATCTGGTTTTTATATATGAAAAACTAGGGAAAGTGGGCCAGATAGAAAAGATATATAAGGACCTGATTCGTTTGAAACCTTCTGCGAATCAGGCCAGGCTTCTGATGGCCAGATATTATTTGAAGATAGGACAGCAGGAAAAGGCGGAAGCGTTATTTAAGAAGTTGAAGACCTATCCTTTTAGAACTGCGGATATAAATCTCCGGATCGGCTTGATCTATTTTGAACAAAAGAAGTATGCCAAAGCAATTAACGAATTTCTGGTCGTACTTGACACCAATCCGGGCAATGAACAGGCCCTGTATTACATGAGCCTGTCATATGAGGAATTGAAGGAATACCAGAAGGCTATGGATGGTTTTCTTAAAATCAGGCCTGACTCTGGTCATTACGCGGAATCCAGGTTCCACATCGCTTTTATTTTTGACGAATTGAAAAAACCCAAGGCAGGGATTCCATATTTAAAAGAAGCTATTGAAAAAAAACCTAAAGAGAGCATTTTGTACCATTCTTTAGCTTATCTTTATGAAGAGGATAATCAATTAGAAGCGGCCAGAGAGACAGCGGAAAAGGGCTTGAAGATAAATCCCGACAACCTGAACCTTAACTTTCGGCTTGGCGTGATTTTAGATAAGCTCAAGGACAAGGAAGGTTCCATAAAGCAGATGAAAAAGGTCATTGAGCTGGATCCTGAATATGCCGATGCGCTTAACTATTTGGCATATACCTGGGCTGAGATGCGCAGCAACCTGGATGAGGCTCTGACTTTGGCTGAGAGGGCGATAAAAATCAAACCAAACGCCGGTTATATTTTGGATACAATCGGCTGGATTTATTTTCAAAAGAACAGTTACTCTTCGGCCTTGAAATACCTGAAACGGGCCGTTGAACTCATACCTGATGATCCGGTCATCAATGAGCACCTCGGCGACACCTACTTTGAACTCGAACAGTTTGAAAAAGCTTTTGAGACATATTTGAAAGTTCAGAAACTTGGCCCGGAAAATAAGGCCCGTCTTGAAAAGAAGATTAGAGATCTTAAAAAGGCTATGCGTCAGACCAATTGAATTAAGGCGAACCCTGCTGATCATCCTGGCTTTTGGACTCGCGGGGTGCGCCCCCTTGGTTCCGGTAATTCATGAGGTTCCTCTGCCTTCTGCCTTAGACCTGGTGGCCCGGTTTTCAATTGATAATAAAGCCGTCAACCGTTTTGCCGCACGAGGGCGTTTGAAATTCAAAACTCCTCAGGAATACTATCAAGTTGAAGTAACCGCAGCTATTGTTCGGCCTGATCATTTCCGGCTGACAACGATTGATTTTTTTGGCCGATCCATCTTCACCTTAACTTTGAATCAGCAGGAATTCAGGTTACTAGACCATCGGCAGGCCAAACTTTACCGGGGGCAGGCCTCCCGGAAGATATTGGATCGCTTTTTACCCATGGGTTTAGACCCTTCTGAAGTTATCACCCTTTTTAGTGGAGGAATTTTACTGCCCCCGCATTCGAGAGCGCGTGTTTCGAGGGAAAGAGGTGGATTGTGGTGTTTAAGCTTATCTGGCCTCGAAGCAGATTTCGAAGAGGAGCGATTGTATATAGAACCGCTCACCAGGCAAGTAAAAAGGATGGAAAGAATCAAGGCAGGGAAGGTATTGCTTCAGGTCGATTATTCGAAGTATCACGATTTGAACGGGCAAAAGGTTCCATATTATATATATCTGAAAGCTCAGCAACAGGAATTGATTTTGGAATACCAAGAGGTCAAATTGCATCTTGACCTCCCGAATCGGCTTTTCGATCTGCCCGTTCCGCCGGGTGTTAAGGTAATTGATTTATGAGATCGATTAGAATATGCCGTTGAAATTAGCCGCTGACAGTATGCTGGGAGGATTGGCGAAGTGGCTTCGGCTGCTCGGGTTCGACACCTACTATTTGCGGCGGGGGCCTGTAGAAACTTTGTCAGATCGGATCCTGCTCACACGCCGATCCAGACGTCCTCATCAGCCCAGGCTTAAAGGCTGGCAGGACATTGTTAATCTTTCTGGCAATGATACCCTGTCCCAATTGAAAGAAACAATTAAGACTCTTGACTTGAAAAGAGAAGATGCACGTCCCTTAACACGCTGCAGCGTCTGCAACCATTCACTTCAAGTTGTGGCAAAGGATGATATTTTAAGCCGCGTTCCGGAATTCGTGCTTACTTACAATGATGATTTTTCTCTCTGTCCGGAATGCGGGCGTGTTTACTGGCCGGGTACTCATCACGGCCGTATACTTCATGTTATAAACACTTTGTGGAGCGACAGACATTCAGGAGAAAAGGCTTAAGCCCTTGCGCAATCAGAAGGATCACCTTTGATTTTATCCAATGCGTGAGGCAAGGCGGGCAAAACTGTTTCCAACCCCTCAAGGGCCCCTTTGGGGCTGCCCGGCAAATTGATGATTAGGCTTTGACGCCGCACTCCAGCCAGCCCCCGGGAAAGATCAGCATGAGGGGTTTTGGTGCGACCCGCAGCCCGGATGGCTTCCGCCAGCCCGGGCACCTCTCTCTCAATCAGGCCACGGGTGGCTTCAGGCGTTACGTCGTTCGGAGTCAGTCCTGTTCCACCCGAAGTCAGGATCAGGTCCAGACCTTGTTCATCAATCCATGTACGAATTTGCCTGGTAATCAAATCTATGTCATCAGGTACCACACTGATGGCGCGAACTTCAAAACCAGCTTCGGTCAAACGGGCCTTGAGTTGAGGGCCGCTGGTGTCTTCCCTTTGTCCAGCCGCTCCTTTAGTGCTTGCTATCAACAGCCCGCAAAGGTACATTTCTTTACCTTTAATTTACTCCCCTGAATCTTTTGAGGCTTCAGCTACTATTTTTTCGTAAATGTTGGGCGGTACTTCTTCATAGTGATCAAATTCAAGTGAAAATGAGCCTCGCGCGCCGGTTATGGACTTTAGGGTCGGTGCATAATCCATAATTTCGGCTTGGGGTACATGAGCACGGATCACCTGCCGCCCTCCTTTGGTATCCATCCCCAGAACCTTGCCGCGGCGGCTATTAAGGTCTCCTATAACATCACCCATATACTCGTTAGGAACGATTACCGTCATGGCCATGATCGGTTCGAGGATGGTGGGTTTGCATTCGAGAAATCCTTTTTTAAATCCGAGAGACCCGGCAATCTTAAAAGCTATTTCCGATGAATCCACCGCATGATAAGAACCATCCACCAACTTGACTTTGACATCTACGATGGGGTTGCCCGAAATAACGCCGCCGGCCATGGCTTCGACAATGCCTTTTTCCACGGCTGGAATGAATTGCTTGGGGATAACCCCGCCCACTATGCGGTTCTCAAACTCGAATCCCGCGCCGCGGGGTAATGGTTCAATCTCCAGCCAAGTGTCTCCGTACTGGCCTCGTCCGCCGGTTTGCTTTTTATATTTACCTTGAACACGGGTTTTGCCCTTGATCGTCTCTTTGTAAGGCACCTTAGGCGTACTGAGCTGGACCTCGACCCCGAATTTACGCATGATTCTTTCCAGCGTGACCTCAATATGAATTTGGCCCATGCCAGAAAGAATGACCTCCTTTGTCTGTTCATCCCTGGTGAGCCGCAGGGTCACATCCTCTTCGATGATTCTGGATAAGGCGCTGAACACTTTTTCTTCGTCACCCTTGTTTTTGGGTTTTACCGCGTATGAAACAATCGCGGGCAAAGGCTCAAGCGTGGGATAAATAATCGGCGCGGATGCATCGCAAAGCGTGTGACCGGTGGTCGTTGTCTTTAATTTGGCCACGGCTACGATATCCCCCGGACCAGCAGATTCAATTGGTTTTTGATTTTTCCCTTCCAGAAGCAGAAGCTGACTAAAACGTTCTGTGTTTTCGCTGGAGGCGTTGTAAAAGTTAGAATCATGCGCGATTGTTCCAGAAAAAACGCGAAAGATGGATAATTTTCCGGCATAGGGATCGGTTATGGTTTTTATAACCAGAGCGGAAAAAGGTTGGTCCGCTTTCGGTTCGCGTGATATTTCGCCGTTATCTTTGGGGGAGTATCCCTTGATCGGTCCTCTGTTGCTGGGCGAAGGCAGAGCGCTGACAATCAGGTCCAGCAGATGCGGGAGGCCAATCAGGAGTTCGCCGGCGCCGCAGCAAATCGGGGCAAAAATTTTGGCCTTAACAGCGTTGAGTAGACCTTGATTGATTTCTTCGGTGGTGAGTTCCCCTGTTTCGAGGTATTTTTCAAGGAGTTCATCATCTGTTTCAGCGATGTTATCAATAAGTTGTACACGCAAAGTCTGAACAGTTTCCGCCAGATCATCCGGAATCTCACCCTGTGTGAACGAACCGGTGCCCGGTTCATATAAGTAGGCCTTTTCATCCAGAATATTCACCAGCCCCTTAAAGTTATTCTCAGCCCCGATGGGGACCTGAACCGGTACGCATTTCATGTCAAAAATATCATTTAACTCATCCACGATTTTAAAGAAATCGGCTCTTTCGCGATCCATTTTATTTACAACAACAAGCCGGGGAAGCTCAAGTTTATCAGCAAACTCCCAGGCTCTTTCGGTGCCGACCTTGACGCCGTCCACTGCGTCTATCAGCACCACGGCCCCATCCACTCCCTGGAGGCAGGTTAAGGTATCATTAATGAAGTTTTCATCCCCGGGCGTATCGACAAAGGAAATCTCTGCTTTCTTCCATGTAAAATGATGGAAAGCAGAGCTTAAGGAGGCTTGGCGTTTAATTTCTTCTGGTTCAAAGTCAAGAATACTCGTTCCTTCACCGGATTTGCCCATGCGTGTGGTTACTTTTGTAAAATACAAAAAGGCCTCGGCCAGTGTAGTTTTCCCCGCACCACCGTGGGAAATAAGGGCAATATTGCGCACTTGAGAGATATCTTTCATATTTGCTCCTTTTTTCAAGCGATTTACGCAAGAAAAGAAGTTTAAGTAAACACCGGTAAAATGTCAAGTAAAAGAAATGGATACTATATGTAGTTTTAAAACATGGGTAACACTCCGAAGGTGTATACTGATGTAGCTCCA
>CAZVRN010000021.1:0-16613 GCA_964629485.1 uncultured Thermodesulfobacteriota bacterium
CGCCGGGAAACGTGGTCGGTGTTTCAAAACTCAAGGATATCACTATTGACCAGGCCGTGATCGGTTCCTGCACCAACGGGCGCATCGAGGATCTCCGGCTTGCCGCCAAGGTGCTGAAAGACCAAAAAATAGCCCCGGGCATAAGACTGATTATTATTCCGGCTACACCGACTATTTACCGCACGGCCCTTAATGAAGGGCTTTTTGAAATATTTCTTTCCGCCGGAGCGGTCATCAGTCCCCCCACCTGCGGCCCCTGCCTGGGCGGACACATGGGCGTGCTGGCCGAAGGGGAACGGGCGGTCTCAACCACCAATCGGAACTTTGTCGGGCGGATGGGTCATCAAAAAAGCGAAGTCTATCTGGCCAACCCGGCCGTAGCCGCTGCTTCTGCCGTGGCCGGCCGCATTGTAGGTCCGGACGATCTTTAGGAGGCGGAAATGAAGTATAGCGGTCACACTTTTGTTTATGGCGATGACGTGGATACGGACGTCATTATCCCGGCGCGGTACCTCAACACCACGGATCCAAAGGAACTGGCCAGTCACTGTATGGAGGATATTGACCCGACCTTTGTCGAACGGGTGAAAACCGGAGACATTATTGTCGCTGGCAAAAACTTTGGCTGTGGGTCCTCGAGGGAACAGGCTCCCCTGGCCATTAAAGCCTCGGGCGTAAGCTGTGTCGTCGCTAAGTATTTTGCGCGCATTTTTTATCGAAATGCCTTTAATATCGGTCTTGTTCTGGTAGAATGTGCTGAAGCGGCTGAAAATTTTTCTGCCGGGGAACAGATAGAGGTTGATTTAGAAGCCGGGCAGGTTAAAAATTTGACACGAGGGAAGGAATTTGCCTTTGAGCCGATCCCCGAGTTCATGCTTGAACTGGTGACCGATGGCGGCTTGATAGCACATATTCTAAAAAAACAGAAGCAGGGTTAAGGTAGATTATTTATGGATTCGATATATGATATAGGTGTCCTGCCCGGTGATGGGACCGGACCGGAGGTGATTCGGGAAGGACGCAAGGTCCTGGCTGCGGCCGCGGAAAAATATGGGTTTAAACTAAACCTGGTTGAATATGATTTGGGCGGGGAGCGATATCTGGCCACAGGTGACCTTCTGCCTGACAGCGTCCTGTCCGAATTAAAAGACTTAAAGGCCATTTATTTGGGAGCCATCGGCCACCCTGGAGTCAAGCCGGGCATCCTGGAGAAAGAAATTTTGCTCAAGCTGCGGTTCGAATTGGACC
Organism: uncultured Thermodesulfobacteriota bacterium; assembly: GCA_964629485.1. Classification (GTDB taxonomy): domain Bacteria; phylum Desulfobacterota; class Desulfarculia; order Adiutricales; family JAFDHD01; genus JAFDHD01. The sequence goes on from CAZVRN010000021.1 coordinate 1,249, forward strand.
TGTACATCAACCTGCGGCCGATAAGGCTTTACCCCGGCGTGGCCACTCCCCTGGCCAATAAAGGGCCGGCTGACATCGACTTCGTGGTGGTGAGGGAAAACACGGAGGGCCTTTACACCGGCGGAGGGGGCTTCCTTAAAAAAGGTACCCCGCAGGAAGTGGCCATTCAGGAATCGGTCAACACGCGTTTCGGGGTGGAGCGCTGCCTGAGGTATGCCTTTGAGTTCGCCAGAGACAGGAGCCGGATGAAAAAACTTACCTTATGCGGCAAGACAAATGTCCTTACATACGCCTTTGACCTCTGGGAGCGCACCTTTAATGAACTGGCTGAGGAGTTTCCCGAAGTTGAGACGGATTACGCCCACGTTGACGCTATCTGCATGTGGATGGTTAAAAACCCTGAATGGTTTGATATAATAGTAACGGACAATATGTTCGGGGATATTATCACCGATCTGGGCGCCATGATCCAGGGGGGCATGGGCATAGCCGCCGGTGGAAATATTCATCCGGGCCGCGTGTCCATGTTCGAGCCTATCGGCGGCTCAGCACCCAAGTACGCCGGCCGGAACATGATAAACCCGCTGGCCGCCATCGGGGCCGGGCAGATGATGCTGGCCGAACTGGGACAGGCTGAAGCGGCCCGGGGGATAGAAAAAGCCGTCAAGCGCGTCCTGCTGAACGACGTCAAAGACCTGGGCGCGGGACGCATGGGGCACACGACTTCCGAAGTGGGTGACTTGGTGGTAAAATATCTCCTGGAACGAAATTGAACCAATGGGAAAAAGGAAAAAAATCAAGGCGAGCTGGAGAAACAGATGAGTAAAAAATTTAAAGTGGCCGTGGCCGGCGCCACCGGCGCCGTGGGCCGCGAGATGGTAAAAATTTTGGCGGAGCAGAATTTTCCCGTGGAAACTCTCAGGCCGCTGGCCTCAAACCGTTCCATCGGCAAAAAGGTTGAATTCGGCGGCCAGGAAATTCCGGTCGAGGTCCTGGACAAGGACTCTTTCAAGGGGTTCGACCTGGCCCTCTTTTCGGCAGGCGCGTCCGTGAGCAAGGAATTCGCGCCGTACGCGGTTAAATCCGGCTGCGTGGTGGTTGACAACTCATCCGCCTTCCGCATGGAACCCCATATCCCCCTGGTTGTGCCTGAAGTTAACCCCGGAGCCCTGAAAGGCCACCCCGGGATTATTGCCAATCCAAACTGCTCCACGATTCAAATGGTAGTGGCCCTCAAGCCCATCTATGATGCAGCCGGTATCAAGCGTATCGTGGTCTCAACCTACCAGGCTGTTTCCGGGACAGGCCAGAAAGCCATTGAAGAGCTGTCTCAACAGACCAGGGCCCTGCTCAGCAGTGCGGAAGTGAAAACAGACGTTTATCCGCACCGCATAGCCTTCAATTGTCTTCCCCATATAGATGTTTTCCTGGATAATGACTATACCAAGGAAGAAATGAAAATGGTTAACGAGACCAGGAAGATTCTTGGAGACGACTCAATTATGGTCTCGGCCACCACGGTCAGAGTCCCGGTTTTTTACGGTCATTCCGAGGCGGTCTGGATCGAAACCGACAAAAAAATCACTCCTGAAGAGGTGCGGCGTGTTCTGCGCAAGGCCCCCGGCGTAACCGTGGTTGATGATCCTGCAAAAAACAGGTATCCCCTGGCCATAGACGCTGCCGGCAAAAACGACACTTATGTCGGCCGTATCCGGGAGGATATTTCCTGTGAGCGCGGCATTGTCATGTGGGTTGTTTCCGACAACGTGCGCAAGGGCGCGGCCCTCAACGCGGTTCAAATCGGAGAAACCCTTATTAAAAAAGGTCTGTTAAAGGTCCGCTAAAAGGTCTGCACTTGAAGCCTGGCTTCATGGTGTCCGGGGTTTTCAGGCAGGCCGTTCATTAAAAATCAAATGATACTCGCAATTTTCGATATCGAGGGCACCCTCACGGATACCAGCAGGGTTGATGAAGAATGCTATCTCCCCGCAGGTCTTCGCCCGACTAAAAGCGGTTCTAACTGGTTTTATACGTAAACCCAAGACTATCAAAGGAGGAATCGATTATGCCTCTATCCGTTACAGACGGCCTGTTGGCCAAACGTCCCGCAAACGTGTTAAAAAAACTCGATCCTTCAAGCCGAGTTTGTCTTTTGAACTCCAAGGACATTTTAAGCGTTTTGCGCGAAGAAAAGGTTATTATCATGGCCTGCAACACGCGCATCCGCCATGTCATTCCCGGCATTATGAAGGCGGCCGAAGAACTGGACGCCGTGATAGCATTTGAACTGGCTAAAAGCGAGGGGCACATTGACGGAGGATATACCGGCCAGACTCCCCAAGTTTACTTCGAGACTATTGTCGAATACGCTGAGGCTGAAAATTTCACGCGGCCTTTTTTCATTCACGGGGATCACATTACGGTTAAAAACACCAGTGAGGAAGAAATCGACGCGGCCCGGGCCCTGATTAAGGCCGAACTCGAAGCCGGGTACAGCAGTTTTGCCATAGACGCATCTTTCAATGAAATCCCGGATAATATTCGCATTACCACTGAACTGGCTCAACCGATCCTTGAAGCTGGCCTCGGGTTGGAAGTGGAGGTCGGCGAGATCAAGTCGGCAGGCTCGGAAGGGACTTTAACTACCGTGGAAGAAGCGGTTGAATTTGTTACCGGCCTGAAGACGAACCGCGTTTCCCCGGACCTGCTCGCGATTAATAACGGCTCCAAGCACGGTAATTACCTGGACGGCGAACCGATTTCCATTGATCTGAACCGGACCGGCGAGATTTACGAAGCAATCAAAGAGTACGGCCTTGTTATTGCCCAGCACGGCATCACGGGCACCCCGCTCCACCTGGTAGGCCGTTTTGCCGACTATGGCATCCGCAAGGGAAACGTGGGCACGCACTGGCAGAATATCGCTCATGAATTCCTGCCCTCTGACTTGATGAACGAAATGAAGGCATGGGCCAGCGAGACGGGCAATAACATCAAGATGGCCACCAAGCCGTTTAAGGAAAAAATTGATGCGGTTCCTCAGGAAGTGAAGGAACAGATCGCCGGCAAGGCCTATGAGACGGCCAAGGAATACATTGAGGCTTTCCGGGCCCCAGGCACTGCTTCCAAGGTAATCGCCGGCCTGACGTGAGAAACGTTCCCGGCGCCTGCAAAAGCACCTCGGGCCGTCTAAAAAACATGGCCGGCGTTTCTGTTTTTCCTGAAATATTTAAACCTGGCGGCCGTAAAGATTTCCTGTGCGCATAATCGGAGGGAAATACCGGGGACAGCGTCTCTTTGTTCCGCGGAAATTGACTGTAAGGCCCACGGCTGATCGGGTCCGGGAGGCGATTTTCAATATCCTCGGACCCGGGGTGCAGGGCTTGAGAACCCTGGACCTTTACGCCGGTTCCGGGGCCCTGGGGCTGGAGGCCCTCAGCCGCGGCGCGGCTGGCACGGTTTTTGTGGATAAAAGCTTCGAAGCCCTTCGCGTCATCAAGCGCAACGTGGAGGCCCTGGGCTTAAAGGAATCGGCCCGCACTTTAAAAATTGACCTCTTTAAAGGCTTAGGTCCCTTAAGACATGAACCTGAGCCGTTCGGTCTGGTCTTCATGGACCCCCCCTATGGTAAAAACCTGATTCAAAGAACTTTAGACATGATCGCCAGTTCTGATCTCGCCGCCCCGGACACAATAGTGGTGGCCGAACACGGGAGCAAGGAGCATTTGAGTCAGGCTGGTGAGAATTGGCTCTTGACCGAAGAGCGAATATATGGTCAAACAGGAGTGGCTTTTTTTGTCAAAAAAAGCCGCTCCTGAACATCGGTCCGGAATAAAGTCGGGTGCTGAGTGATGAAAATATCTGAAAAGGAGAAATGTTATGCTGAAAATGGCGGTCTACCCGGGTTCCTTTGATCCTATTACCAATGGACATATGAGCCTGATACGCAGGGGCCTTCAAATTTTTGATAAAATTATTATCGCTGTGGCTAAAAACCCTGGGAAAAATGCGCTTTTCGATGTGGATGAAAGGGTGGAAATGATCAAAGAAGCCCTGAATCATGATAACCATGTCGAGGTTGACACCTTTGACGGGTTAACGGTTGATTATGTCAAAAACCGGGGCGCAAACGTGATTCTTCGAGGCATCAGGGCCTTGAGTGATTTCGAGTTCGAATTCCAACTGGCCCTGATGAACCGTCGCCTCAATTCGGATATCCAGTCGGTTTTTATGATGACTGATTACAGGTGGTTTTATATCAGTTCGACGATTATCAAAGAAGCGGCATCCCTGGGCGGCAACATCGATGGTTTGGTGCCCGACGTGGTCAGGGATCGTTTAAAGAAGAAATTCAATCCGCCGGGGAAATAAAAATAGAGGCGTTTTAAGAACCGGAAGTTTTGTTGCAATCGCAGAGAAATAAAAATTAACCCCCGGAAATATTAATAATAATCAGACAGCGTGGTTATTCCCCAAAAACCTGGGCTGAAAAGACAAAAATCTGGGTTTCTTTTGAAGACCAGCAATCCCGGTCCAATCCGGCCTTGAGGCATGTCTGCTCCAAAAAGGTCTGGCGGTCCCAATGGTTTTCCGTGGCCACCTGGGGGAGCAGTACACCGCTGTAAAATCCCTGGGCAATATAAATTCCATGGCGGCCGACCTCAATTTCCTCCGGGCTTTCAATTTTTCTCATGGGTGTCAATACTGAAATTTCCAGATCTACCTCAGGCAATTCCTCCGCCCGGAGAGGCGGAAACCGCGGGTCCTGAAAAGCCGCGGCCTGAGCCATTTCCTCAACGGTCGTTTTCAGGGAATTCTGCGTCGAAAATGTTCCGATACAGCCTCTCAGGCGCCCGGCTTTGTGCAGGGTTACAAAGGCGCCGCGATTTAAGGAAAAAGGCGGCCCCGGTTTAATCTCCGGGGCTGGGTGGTCAATATTGAGCTTCTTCGCGATGCTTGCCCTGGCCAGTTGAAGAAGGAGTTTTTGGTCCTCAGCGGTGATAGTTTCCTCTTCTTTCATGTCTTAAATTTCCTTTCATAACCATCACTTAGCTTAAATGGCCCCTTAACTCAAAATAGTCTTTCAGGATTTGGGCGTGATCAAAAGCCAGCGGCTCGGGCAGGGCCGCCGCGGTAAATATTTCGGCCCGCCGGGCATCATCCCGGCCCACGGGAACGCCAAAAGCCTTGGCCAGGAAAACCTGGGTCACAGTGTGCTGCCTGGGGTCCCTTTTCGGGTCGGAGTATGCCCTGAATTGCTTAAGATCTTCAACTTGCAGCCCTGTTTCTTCCCTGGCCTCCCGGTAGGCCGCTTCTTCCAGGGTTTCACCATAATCCACGAAACCACCCGGCAGGGCCCAGCCGGGAGGCGGATTTTTTCTTTCAATCAGGACGATGCCGCGGTTTTTGATCTCGATAATGATATCCACCGTCAGAACGGGACTGCGGTATTTCTGAACCACGCCGTGACAATGAGGGCATATAAGCGGCACGCTCATCCGGTTTCAGCTTCTGCGTTGTCGGCGGATAAATGCGTTTAATCTAATCCGATCCTGGGCGCTGATCTTAATGAACTGAACGCCCATGCCTTTTTCACCGTCTTCCTTAAGCCAGATCACCTTGCCATGGGTGTGGAAAGGCAATTCTTCTCCCGGCAGGGTGAATTTTAAATCCAGCTTTGTTCCCACCGGCAGCAAATCGTGGCTTTTGATAAAAAGACCGCCCCCGCCGATATTTTTCGAGTAGGCCTTTAAGAACTCTTCCGCGGCCCTGTAATGTACTTCTATGGACTGCTCCAGCCTTTCGGTTTTTCGACCGGCCAGATTTGCGGCCACATTGGTCATTTTACGTAATCGTCTGGCGATATAATCAAAGACTTTTCTAAAATCACTGGGCAGCTTATTGTACTCCTGGGCCAGGTATTCCATATCGTAGACACCCACTTTCACGTTGCCCACTGCCCTGGCCGTGGCTGAGCGAGGCTTTTTGTCCACAAAACTGACTTCTCCGAAAATATCACCGCTGTGAAGGATATCCACCACAACCTTTTTACCGCCGATGACTTTATAAATTTCCACGCGGCCTTCAAGAAGAAGGTAAATCCAGTCTCCGGAGCTGCCTTCCTGGAATATTATCTCCCCGTCTGAATAAGTTTCCTCGGTAGCAATGCTGAGGTCGTTCTCTATTTCTTCTGAACTCATCAGAACCAGCACCTCTCCACGTGATTCCTGCTCTTGAGAAAATAAAACTAAATTTATCAAAATTTACTACATTTTATCACCTTCCTTAAACAAAAGCAAATGGCATTATCAAATCTCTTGTTTTAACCGGTTGAAACTAATATACTTTACAAGTATGAACTCCGAAAATTTAAAAAAAGGCTTTTCAGCTCAAAATCTGTTATTCCGGTTTAAAAAAGCCTTTTCCGACCTGGCGCGGCCATACCCCGGCCAGGTTTCAATAGTGGCTTTTTCCGGGGGCGCGGATTCTACCGCCCTTCTCGGCCTGTGCCAGGCCATATCCGGTGATCTTAAGATCGAGCTGATCGCGGCCCACCTGGACCACGGGCTCAGAGGCTCTGAAAGCCGGAGGGACCGGGAGGCTTCCGAGGCCATGGCCCGCCGCCTGGGAGTGCCTTTTGTTTGGAGCAAAGCCGACTGCCCGGCCCTGGCCCGGACAGAATCACTTTCCCTGGAAGAGGCGGCCCGAAAGGCCAGATATAGCTTTCTCGAACGAATTCGGCGCGAAAAAGAGGCTGACTGCATTTTAACCGGGCATACGGCAGATGACAATGCCGAGGTCCTGCTGCTCAACCTGATGCGCGGGACCGGGCCTCGGGGCTTGGCCGGTATTCCGCCCGTCCGGGACGGTCGAGTCATCCGCCCCCTGCTGACCTTCTGGAAGGATGAACTTGTTGCTTACAACAAGGCCCGGGGCCTTGACTGGGTTGAGGACAGCAGCAACAAGAGTCTGGATTTTACCAGAAACCGGATTCGTCATGACCTCATTCCAAAAATGGCGCGTGATTTTAATCCCGCCATCAAGGCCGCGCTGGTTCGGGCGGCACAGCTCATCCGGGAAGAAGAGTCGCTCTGGGAATTGATCCTGGACGGCTTGAAACCGAAAGTGGATTGGTGCGAGGAGCAGGAAGCTGTTCGGATCAGCGCTGAAAAATTGGCTGCTTTGCACCGCGCCGGGGCGCGCCGCCTGGTTCGGGAGGCGGTTAAAATTGCGGCTGGACATACCCGGGCGCTGACAAAGGACCACGTTGAAGGAGTCCTGGACATGGCTTTAAGCGGGGACAAGCGCGGCCTGGACCTTCCGGGCAAATTGCGGGCCTGGATTGAGGATGGCTGCTTATTTCTGGGAACTCCTTCAGATGAACCGGCCTTTTCTTTTGAATATGCCCTGACTCCCCCCGGACTGGTTCGCCTGCCTGAGATCGCCTCTGAGCTGACAGCCGAAATCTGCGACGACCTTCAGAATATCGAGCCGCAAAAAATGAAACTATCCGAAGCGGTCCTGGACCTGGACAGGTTATCATTACCGCTCATCGTTCGAACTCCGCGTCCGGGAGACCGTTTCCAGCCCCTGGGCATGAAAGGAACCAAAAAGCTGCATGATATTTTTATTGACACCAAAATCCGGCCCCATGAACGTATCAGGACCCCGGTGGTCCTGGACCAGTCGGGTATCGTTTGGGTTGGCGGCTTCAGAATCTCCGAAAGGGCGCGACTAACGGCTGCAACCCGCAAAGCGCTGGTGCTTAGACTCAAGAAAAGAGCTTTTCATTAAAACACGTATTTGCCTTGAATATTTCAAACAATCAAAATATAATAACTATTTGTTGAAATTGAAACATGACAGGACAGAAAGCCTCCGGGCGGGGCTTTCTCCGGGAGAAAATATTTTGAGTCCTTTTTATAAAAATTTAGCCTTATGGCTGGTCATCAGCTTGATGATGATACTCCTTTTTAATCTGTTCAACAATCGTCAGCCAGCCTCCAATGTCGTTGCTTACAGCGAACTCCTTAATTCCATTCAATCCGGTGAAATTTCGGAAGTGACCATCAAAGGCAATGAAATCTCAGGCACCCGGGTAGACGGGCGAAAATTTAAAAGTTATACCCCCAATGACCCGGACCTGATAAAGACCCTCCGGGAAAAGAATGTCAAGATATCAGCCAAACCGGCCAATGAATCACCCTGGTACATGACCGTGCTTATTTCCTGGTTCCCCATGCTCCTTCTCATTGGCGTCTGGATTTTCTTCATGCGCCAGATGCAGGGCGGCAGCGGCAAAGGTCCTCTCTCTTTTGGCAAAAGCAGGGCTCAACTCCAAACCGACCAATGGAACAGGGTCACCTTCGAAGACGTGGCCGGTATTGAGGAGGCCAAGGAGGAACTGGAGGAAATCATTGAGTTTTTGAGAGACCCCAAAAAGTTCACCCGCCTGGGGGGGCGGATTCCCAAGGGCGTCCTGCTTATGGGAGCTCCAGGCACTGGTAAAACCCTGCTCGCCCGGGCCATCGCCGGGGAAGCCGGGGTGCCTTTTTTTTCCATAAGCGGTTCTGATTTTGTGGAGATGTTCGTCGGTGTCGGGGCTTCCCGAGTTCGGGACCTCTTTGTACAAGGGAAGAAGAATGCCCCCTGCATCATTTTTATCGACGAAATAGATGCCGTTGGGCGTCATCGCGGGGCTGGTCTGGGCGGCGGTCACGATGAACGGGAACAGACGCTGAACCAACTCCTGGTCGAAATGGACGGTTTCGAATCCAATGAGGGAGTCATTCTGATCTCGGCCACGAACCGGCCGGACGTCCTGGACCCGGCTCTTTTAAGGCCGGGGCGCTTTGACCGGCAAGTGGTTGTTCCTCTGCCTGACATAAAAGGCCGGGAAAAAATCATGGAGGTTCATACCCGCCGCATCCCTCTGGCCGAGGATGTGGATTTATCAGTTCTCGCCCGTGGAACGCCCGGCTTCTGCGGCGCGGACATCGAAAATCTGGTCAACGAGGCCGCCCTGCTGGCGGCCCGTAAAAACAAAGAAAAAGTTGGCATGAATGATTTCGAGGAGGCCAAGGACAAGGTTCTGATGGGCAAGGAACGGCGGAGCTTGATTATCTCTGACGAAGAAAAGCGCATCACCGCTTACCATGAGTCCGGTCATGCGCTCGTATCCAAGCTTACCCCGAACAGTGATCCCGTGCACAAGGTAACCATCATACCCAGGGGCCGCGCTCTCGGCCTGACTCAGACTCTGCCCATAGATGAGAAACACACCTACCCGCAGGAATACCTGCTCGGCAACCTGGCTATGCTCCTGGGCGGACGGGCGGCCGAGGAACTGGTCCTGGGTAATTTGACCACCGGGGCAGGTAATGACCTTGAACGGGCCACTGAACTGGCCCGGAAAATGGTCTGCGAGTGGGGCATGAGCAAGAAACTGGGTCCGCTTACCTTCGGTAAAAAGGAGGAACAGATATTCCTGGGCAGAGAATTCGCCCAGCACAGGGATTACAGCGAAAAAACGGCCCAACTGATTGACGCCGAAATCTCCAGTCTGGTAAATAACGGTTATAAGCACGCCCAGGACCTTTTGAGGCGCAACATTGATACGCTGCACAAGCTGGCGCAAACCCTCCTGGAAAAAGAGACCCTGGACAGCCGGGAGATAGATCAAATAGTGGCCTCGGCCGTGGAGAGTGAACTGGGCAAAAAAACCGAAGACGACCAGACAGCGCAATCAGGACAAGAGTTGTCAAATTAGTAATCAGCATTGACGGAATTCAAGCTTACATGGAATAAGTGGTCGCTGGACCTTGGGATGCGGCCCCATATAATGGGTGTGATCAACGTCACACCCGATTCATTTTCTGACGGCGGGGATTTTTACGCGCATGAAGCGGCCGTGGCTCATGGTCTCAGCCAGGTCGAGGCCGGCGCGGATATCCTGGATATCGGAGGCGAATCCACCCGGCCGCAATCCGAACCGGTCAGCGAGAAAGAGGAGCTGCGCCGGGTCATTCCGGTTATCAAGGGCCTGGCCGCAAAGGTTCATGTTCCGCTTTCCATAGATACCTGCAAGGCCGGTGTAGCCGAAATCGCCCTTCAGGCCGGGGCGTCAATCATCAATGATGTAAGCGCCGGACGATTCGATCCGGAAATTCTTTCTGTAGCGGCCCGTGCCGGTGTGCCTCTCGTTCTGATGCACATGCAGGGCAAGCCCAAAACAATGCAGGTGAACCCGACCTACAAAGACCTGATGGGAGAGATCAAGTCTTTTCTGATTGAGGCCGCCCGGAGGGCTGAAAAAATGGGCGTGTCCAGCGAAAAAATCATCATTGATCCCGGGATCGGATTCGGCAAGACTTTCGACCATAACCTGACCCTGATCAACCGGCTGGAAGAATTTGTTTCCCTGGGATATCCCCTCCTGCTGGGGGCCTCGCGCAAGGCCTTTCTCGGACAAATCCTGGGAGGGGCCTTGCCCAAAGAGCGGGATATTGCCACCGCCGCAGTGATAGCCCTGGCCGCGTATAAGGGCGCGCATATCTTAAGGACGCACAACGTAGGCCTGGCCAAACAGACCCTGGCCGTGATCCAGGCGGTAAAACAGGAAAAATCGTGACGGAAAAAGGACAAAACAGGCCGGCGCCCCCGGGCAAACGAAATCTTTTTGGAACCGATGGCGTGCGCGGCGTGGCCAACGAGTATCCCATGACCGCGGAAATGGCCATGCAGATAGGCCGCGGCGCGGCTTACGTCCTCAACAAAGACGCGAAAAAGCGGCCGGAAATCGTCATCGGAAAGGACGCCCGCCTTTCGGGATACATGTTTGAAAACGCCATCAGCGGCGGTATCTGTTCCATGGGCGGGAACGTGACTTTAGCCGGTCTTCTGCCGACGCCCGGCGTGGCCTTTTTAACCCGGGATATCGGGGCCGACGCGGGGATCGTTATTTCCGCCTCTCATAACCAGTTTCAAGATAACGGCATAAAAATTTTCTCTCATGACGGCTTTAAGCTGCCCGATGAAGTCGAGGCTGAAATTGAAAACCTCATCTTTTCCGATAAGCTGGACTCACTCCGTCCCACGGGCGCCGGAATAGGCAGGGTGAAGCGCCTGGACGACGCGTCCGAGCGTTACGTTGAGTTTTTAAAAAAGACCTTTCCTGAAGACATAAGGCTTGCCGGACTGCGCCTGGTCATTGATGCCGCCAACGGCGCGGCTTACAAATGCGCGCCTGCGGTTTTTGAGGCGCTCGGAGCGGAAGTTTTTCCCATCGGCGTGCAGCCTGACGGTGAAAATATCAATCGCGATTGCGGATCGCTGCACCCGGAAGTCGCCGCGAAAATGGTCATTGAAAAAAAGGCTGACCTGGGCCTGGCCCTGGACGGGGACGCCGACCGGGTTATTTTTGTCAACCATCAGGGCCGGGTCGTGGACGGGGACCACATCATGGCCATCTGTGCCCGTGATTTGAACCGCCGGGGACTCCTGGCCCGAAAAACCGTTGTCGCCACCGTGATGAGCAACCTGGGCCTCAAAATAGCTCTCCGGAATCTTGGCCTGAATCTCGTTCAAACCGATGTCGGCGACCGATACGTCGTGGAAAGGATGCGGCGGGAGGGCTATAATTTCGGGGGAGAACAATCCGGCCATTTAATCTTCCTGAACCACAATACCACTGGTGATGGTATTTTGAGCGCTCTGCAGGTCCTGGCCGTCATGAAAAGGGAAGAAAAAACCCTGGCCGAGCTGGCCGCAATCATGGAGAGTCTGCCCCAGATCCTCCTCAACGTTCGGGTATCGGAGCGCGTGGACCTGATGGATATTCCCGGTATCGAGCGTCAATGTCGTCTCGTCCGGGAGACCCTGGGGGATGAAGGCCGGCTCCTGGTGCGTTATTCCGGAACAGAACCGCTGGTCAGGGTTATGATCGAAGGAAGGGATGAACAAGAGATAAAAAGATTGGCCGAGGAAACCGCGGCCGTTATTGCCAGGGAGTTGAGATAAGCCATGCTGATCGCAATTGATGTTGGAAATACGAACACGGTTATCGGGACCTTTGACGGGGAAGACCTCAAGGCGAATTGGCGAATACGGACCGAAAGGGACATGACCGTGGATGAACTGGGCATGCTCTTTCGAAACCTCTTTGATTCCCAGGGACTTGATTTTTCCCGGGCAAATGAATTAATTATCTCCTGCGTTGTGCCTCCGATGCTGGATACAATAGTTCATTTCAGCCGAAAGTATGTCCAGGCCGAACCGTTGATAGTGGGACCGGGCATCAAGACCGGCCTTTCCATTCTCATTGACAACCCCAAGGAAGTCGGTGCGGACCGCGTGGTTAACGCGGTGGCCGCGTATAACATATTTCATCGCTCCCTGATTGTGGTTGACCTCGGAACATCCACGAACTTTGACTATGTCTCCCCGAAAGGAGAGTATATGGGCGGGGTCATCGCCCCGGGCCTGATCATCTCGAGCGAAGCCCTGTACCAGAAGGCCAGCAAGCTTCAGCGCGTTGAAATTTCAAAGCCCAAGAGAATCATTGGAAAAGACACGGTCTCGGCCATGCTTTCGGGCTTGTTTTACGGACACGTCGGCCTGATAGACGGCATCGTAAGGCGCATGAAGGCCGAAGCCGGGACTGATCCGCTGGTCATAGCCTCAGGCGGTTTAGCGCCCCTGGTCGCCTCGGAATCGGAAACCATCACCGAGGTAATACCCAATTTAACCCTGGACGGCCTGAGAATTATTTTCGATCTCAACCGGACCCCTCGTGGACGAAGCTGAATCGCCAAGACTTCTCCTTCCCCGGCCTCTTAAGGAAGGAGACCTGGTGGGGGTGGCCGCACCGGCCGGTCCTTTTGATGAAACTCGCTTCAAGAACGGATTGAAGCGTCTCCAATCCCTGAACCTGGCCACACGCTACTCCCCGCACATTTTCAAGCGAAACGGGTTTCTGGCCGGATCGGATCAAAGCCGGGCCGAAACCATGAACAATCTTCTGGCGGATGAGGAGATCAGGGCGGTTTTTTGCGCCCGGGGCGGTTACGGTTCCATGCGGATTATGGATCGTGTTGACCTGAATCTTATTGAATCAAGGCCGAAAATACTGGTTGGTTTTTCCGATGTCACCGCGCTGCTCCTGGCCCTGCACTCTAAAACCGGGCTGGTCACCTTTCACGGCCCGGTTGTCACTTCGCTCGGCCAGGCCGATGAAGAAACGGTTTTACACCTGAAAAACCTGCTTTTTGGGCAAAAGGTTTTTCCCGTGAGCTTAAGCGGCCTTGAAATCATCCGTTCCGGGCGAGGTGAAGGCCCGCTCCTGGGGGGCAATTTAACTATCCTGATACATCTTCTCGCCACGCCCGCCATGCCGGGCCTTAATGGAGCCGTCCTCTTCCTTGAGGATATCGGCGAACCGCTTTACCGCCTGGACCGCATGCTCATGACTCTTAAGCTTTCCGGCGTTCTTGATCAATGCGCAGGGTTGATCTTCGGGCAGTTTAAAAACTGCGGAGCCAAAGACGAGGTCTACCGGGTCATCAAAGAGAACACGGCCGATTTCCACGGCCCGGTCATAGCTGACTTTCCGGTGGGTCACGGGGCGAGGAATCTCACCCTGCCTCTCGGGCCGCGCGCCGTTCTTGACACGTTCAACAGCAGCCTGGACCTGGCTGAACCTTACCTGGCTGATTAAAGAATTAAACAAAAGTGAAAATCGAGCCTCTTCAAAAAGAGTTGACCCGGGCGGTTTCAAGGGGAGTCTTTCCCGGCGCGGTCCTGCTGGCCGCTCACCGGGAACAGGTTATTACCGTGACCGCGGGCCGGCTTGATTACGACGCCCGGAGCCGCCCGGTTACGCCGGAGACCATTTACGATTTAGCCTCATTGACCAAGGTCCTGGCCACCACCATCCTGGCCATGATCTTTCTGGAAAAGGATTGGCTCAGCCTGCATTATCCCCTGGCGCGATTCTGGCCGTCCCGCCTGCCAGAGGATAAAAAAGAACTTACCCTGAAGCACCTCCTGAGCCACACCTCCGGTCTCCCGGCCTGGCGGCCCTATTTTGAAACCCTTAAGCAAATTCCTGCTCAAAAACGTCGAAAACGCGCGGCCGAACTGATACTCGGGGAACCCCTTGAAACCAGGCCCGGGACGCGGTCCATTTACAGCGATCTGAATTTCATCCTGCTGGGTTTGATCCTGGAAGAGATCGGCCAGGCCCGCCTGGGCCGGCTGTTTGATGATTTTATCGCCGGGCATTTGAACCTGCGTCATACCGGATACAGGCCGCTGGAAGGCAAGGCCCGGGCTGACATCGAATGGACAGCCCCGACTGAAGACTGCCCGGACCGGGGCGGGGTGCTCAGGGGCGTGGTGCATGACAAGAACGCCTATGCCCTCGGCGGCGTAGCCGGTCACGCGGGCCTGTTCGGAACCGCCGGCGAGGTCTGGCGCATCATGGCCTCTCTGAGGGCCTCGTTTCGAAACGAAACCGGGGTTCGTCTGGTCTCGAACCAGACCGTCAAAACATTCTGGAGCCGGGCCGCTGCGAATCCACGTATAACCGGCGCTCTGGGCTTTGACAGACCGGCTGAAACAGGTTCCGCAGCCGGACGTTATTTTTCCCGCACCAGCGTGGGGCACCTCGGATACACCGGCACCTCCCTCTGGTACGACCCGAACAGGGATTTTGCCCTGATCCTGCTGTCCAACCGCGTCCACCCCGATTCAGGCAACGAGGCCATCAAGCAATTTCGCCCCTATATTCATGACCTGGCCGTTGAAATCATCCTCGGTAAAAATCATGAATAGAGAGCCGCTTAAGAATCAGTTCGGGTTTATACTTGCCGCACATCGAAAAAAGCTTCCCATGGATAACTGAATCTTCTTGTCGCGCCTCGAACCTTTAAATCACTTGCCGGAAAAGATTTTCCAATAATTAAGCTCGAATAAGGAGGCTTTCCTTGGTTTGTTTGAGGCTTTTGCCGAGTCCGGCCGTGTTGTCCGGCTTTCTCACAATGGTTTTTGCTGATTCCAGGGATTGCCCAGCAGGTGCCAGCCGGTCATTGCCGCGACCGAAAGGACAACCGCGGCAATACCCGGCCAAAGCCACTTGAAATGCGTGAAAACCGGCCGCGGCCTCCTGAATAATCCGGTCCAGGGCCTGGAGAAAATCTTGAGACAGAATTTTGATAGCCGCATCCCTTTTCAGGTTCAGTTGGTGAACCCGGTATACCTCGCCCATGCCTCCCTTGCCAATGAGCTCAAGGACCACCCACTTGCCCTGAAGGACTGTTCCTGTCTTGATGCTGCCTTCTTGCATGACCCTCTTCAGATGTGATCTA
>CAZVRN010000022.1:0-16449 GCA_964629485.1 uncultured Thermodesulfobacteriota bacterium
CACAGGCTTGGTGTTGAAAAAAAGGCTGGCAATGATTATAATACTATCTAATGAAATTTAACTTATTTAAGGATGAAATGTCTAGTTTGCGTATCTTGATATATCCAGACCCGTTTTTAAAAAAAGAGGCTGCTTCGGTTGAGAAGGTGGATGATCAGCTTGTGACCCTGGCTCATGATATGCTTGAAACCATGTATAATGCCCCGGGAGTGGGGCTGGCCGCGCCCCAGGTCGGTCACGGGAAACGTTTGATTGTCCTTGACGTCAGCCATAAAGAGGGAGAACGCGATCCGCACATCCTGATAAACCCGGAAATCGTGGAATCCGACGGTGCGGTGACCTTTGAGGAGGGCTGTCTTTCCCTTCCGGGCTACCTGACTGACGTTAAACGGGCCGAGAAAGTCCTTGTTCGCGGGCTGGATTTAAACGAGAATCCCGTTGAAATAGAAGCGGATGAACTCCTGGCCATCGCTCTTCAGCATGAGATTGACCACCTGAACGGCGTTTTGATCATCGACCGCGCAAGCCCTCTTAAACGAGAGCTTTACCGCCGCAAGGTTAGAAAGGCGCTCAAACAAAAACAGTCAAATGCCTTATAACGGCCGGTGGCGAATAGTTTTTATGGGCACACCCGAGTTTGCCCAACCTCCGCTTTCCGCTCTAATAGAGTCAAAAGAAGAGGTTGTTGCGGTTGTGACACAACCGGATCGGCCTCGCGGGCGGGGCCGTAAAGTATCTCCTCCTCCGGTCAAGGTCCTGGCTGAAAAGCTGGGCCTTCCGGTCTGGCAGCCTGAAAATATCAGAGATCCGGACTTGGTGTCGCGGATTACGGACTTGAAGCCGGACCTTTTTGTGGTCGTGGCCTACGGCCGGATTCTGCCTCCATTCCTGCTTGATCTGCCGCGCATCGGCCCGATAAATATCCACGCCTCTCTCCTGCCCGCGTACCGCGGTCCGGCCCCTATCAACTGGGCCATCATCAACGGTGAAACCCAGACGGGCGTGACGACCATATTCATGGAAGAGGGTGTGGACACGGGGCCCATCCTGATGCGCCGCGCCGTACCAATCGAGGAAACCGATACGGCGGGCAGTCTGCATGACCGCCTGTCAAAAATCGGTTCCGAACTCTTGATAGAGACCATAGAGGGGCTTAAAACCGGGACCGTTTCACCGAAGCCTCAGCCGGAGACCGGTATCAGTCACGCCCCATTGCTGACCAAATCCCACGGAGTTTTAGACTGGAACCGGCCGGCGATGGAACTGGCCAGGCTGGTGAGAGGCCTGGACCCATGGCCTGGAGCGCAAACCACCCTTCTCGGCCGCAGGCTCAAACTTTTTGGGGGCCGGGCCGGAAACGTCCGCGGCCGTCCGGGCCAGGTCATGGGTCTGGAGAACGGCTGGCTGCACATAGCCGCGGGTCAGGGAAGCCTGATGGTAGCTGAATTGCAACTGGCCGGTCAAAAGCGTCTCAAGGCCGTGGACTTCTGGCATGGCCAGCGTCTGAGCACCGGCTCAGTCCTCGGAAGTTAATCTTGCCTTCCCCCCGCCGCAAATCCGCCCCTTCAAAACCCGAAAACGCCAGAGCCGCGGCTCTCCTGACTCTCCTGGACCTTGAGACAAATCGCTATCCCGCCGAAGCCCTGGATGAATACGGGAGTGAATACGGGGCCGGGCTGAACCGGCGTGACAGGGCCCTGGCCAGGGCTTTGGTTTTCGGGGTCCTGCGTCATCGCGGCCGTTTGGACTGGATTTTGGGCCATTTTCTTAAGAAACCCGAAAAGCCTCTTGATGCCGCTGTCCGAAACATTCTCAGGCTCGGTCTTTTTCAGCTCACCCTGCTTGACCGAATTCCAGCTTCCGCCGCGGTGAACGAGTCAGTCAACCTGGCCCGGGAATACGGGCCGCCCGGGTCGCAAAATCTGGTCAACGGCGTTTTAAGAGCGGTCACGCGCGCTGAAAACCTGCCCGACCCCGAGAAGGCCGATCTCCCGGCCATAAAAAAGATGGCCCTCATCGAGTCTCATCCCGAATGGCTCGTCAAGCGATGGGCTGATCAGCTTGGATTTGAAGAAACCGCCGAACTTTTACGGGCCAATAACCAGATCCCACCGCTGAGTCTGAGGGTCAATTCAGCCAGGGTCTCCCGAGAACGGCTGGCCGCGCTGCTTAAGAACCGAATCGACCTGGTCAGGCCGACAGTTTATGCACCGGAGGGGCTTTTAATCCACGGCCCGACCGGATTGGTCATGGACCTCCCCGGCTATGACGAGGGATATTTCTCCGTGCAGGATGAGGCCAGCCAGCTTATTTCTTTTCTGGCCCGGCCCGGCCCGGGAGAAAGGGTTCTTGACGCCTGCGCCGGTCGGGGCGGCAAGACCCTGCACCTGCTTTCCATGAATAATGGCGATATCTGGGCGCTTGATATTGATTTGAATCGCCTGAGCATGATCACGCCTGAAGCGAAACGCCTGGGCCTTGGGCCTGTCAAGGCTGTTCGGGGCGACCTGGTCGCTCCTCCTTTCAGACCCGAATTTTTCCAGGTCGTTCTGGTTGATGCGCCGTGTTCCAATCTGGGCGTTATCCGCCGCAGGCCCGATTTGAAATGGCTGAAGTCCGCTTCGGAGCCGCACAGGATGGCTGCGATTCAGATCAGGCTTCTTAAGGCCGCGGCCAGCCTGGTCGCCCCCCGGGGGCGGCTGGTTTACGCGGTCTGCACCAATCTCCCGGAAGAAACGCGCGACTGTGTAGAGGCCTTCAGGCAGGAAAACAAGCGCTTCAGGCAGGTGTCGGCCAAGACTTTTCTACCGCCGTCAGCTCATCCCCTGGTCGAAACGGATGGCAGCTTGCAAACCTGGCCCCACAAACACCAGACCGATGCTTTTTTTGCCGCGGTTTTCAAAAAAATAAATTAGGCCCAGGCCTGAGAAATAGCTGAACTTGAAGAATTTTAAAAACGGTATACACTTTTTAATAAATACGAAACTTTTCCATACTTCAAGAGGAGGAGAGGAGTATGTCGAACACACCTCAACACTGTCCGGGATTTGAGGATTTAAAGCATTTAAGCGCCTTTAGCTGTAAATGCCCAAACTGCGGCTTCGAGAAGGAAATTTTTTCGGATGAATTTGACAAACCGCATGTCTGTAAAAACTGCGGGCAGGAGATTGATTTCACCAAGTGCACCTTGGAAGCCCAGGCCGGAGCCTGAACCAATCATCATTTAAGGCCCAGCATCCCGGCCACTTTTTCCAAATGGTATTCCGTGTCGCCGAAGGCCAGGGCCGCGGATTTGGCCTTGCGGTAGTAAAGATGCATATCGTGTTCATCGCAGAAGGAAATCGCTCCATGAACCTGGTGGCCCAGCCGGGTCACCCGGCCGGCGGCCTCACTCGTAAAAGCCTTGGCCATGGCCGTTTCCATATCGGCCGGAAGTCCTTCTGATATTTTCCAGACCGCCTGGTAGGTGATGTATCTCGCACTGTCCACGTCCACGGCCATGTTGGCCAGGTGATGCTGAACGGCCTGGAAGCTGCCGACAGGCCGGCCGAACTGTTCACGCTCTTTGGCATAGGCCAGGCTCATGGAAAAGGCCGTCTGCATGGCCCCGACCATTTCCGCGCACTTGGCGGCGGCTGCCCTTTCTTCAATGGTCTCAAGAACCTGTGCAGCGTTTCCGGGCCCGCCCAGGATATCATCCTTTTTCAGGCGCACGGAATCAAAAACCACCTCGCATTGCTTTTCATACCCAAGGGTTTTAATGACCTTGACTTTAACTCCGGGGCTGTTTTTATCCACCAGGAATAAGGCAGGTCCGGACTCATCATCCTCTTTTTCATTCATCTTTGCGACGCAGATGATGATGTCGGCCACATGAGCATTCTCCACGAAATGCTTGGCCCCGTTTATTAGATAATCTTCCCCTTCTTTTACGGCCGTGGTTTTGATATTGGCTGACCCGTACCAGTTTTCAGGCTCGGCCGCGGCAAAGGCAATTATCAAATCCCCCCCGGCAAGCCGGGGAAGAAGGCTTTCTTTCTGTTCCTTGGATCCGGCCAGCAAAATAGCGGTTGAACCGAGCACGACCGTTGAGAAAAAAGGTCCGGGCAGGCAGGCTTCTCCCATGGCTTCCAGGAGAACGGCCAGGTCCAGGAAGGAACCGCCGCTTCCACCGAATTCTTCCGGGATGACCACTCCCAGCCAGCCCATTTCCGCGATATGCTTCCAGAGCCGGGGAGGATACCCGGTCTCATTTTCCCTCATTTCCCTGATAAGCGATGTGGGGCTTTCTTTTCGCAAGAAATCCCGGGCTGACTTCATCAATATTCTCTGCTCTTCCGAGAAATTCAGCTCCATATCTGTTTGCTCCTTTTTCGGGTGAGATCTTTCTATCCCCGGGGAAGTCTCAGGCCGCGCAAGGCTATTATATTCCTTTGAATCTCGGAGGTTCCGGCGCCGATCGTAGCTGAGATACAATCGAGATAACCGCGCGAAATCAGGCCCCTGAGCGGCATAAACTCAGTACCTTCTTCGATGAGGCTGTATGGGCCGAAAATATCCACCGCCGCTTCGGCCAGTTTTCGGCTGAGCTCCGTGGCAGTAAGTTTCAGCGCTGACGACTCTACCGTGGGGGACAATCCTTTATCCAGCATCTCGGCTGTCCGCCAGAAGAGCATATAGCCGATTTCAATCTCAGTGGCTATGCGGGCCAGTTTCAAGCGCACGGATTGATAATTCTTGAGAGGTACGCCGTCACGTTGTGTCTGCTTCACGCATTCCACCAGCTCTTCGAATACCCTTCTAAAACCTCCCATGCCGACCAGAATTACCCGCTCAAAATCCAGGGCTGTCATCAAATAATAGAAGCCTTTATTTTTCTCGCCAATGAGATTTTTTTTGGGTACCCGAACGTCATCGAAGAAGACCTCGTTGAAGCTGTGGGCGCCTAAGATATTGATAATAGGGCGCATGGTTATACCCGGACTCTTATTGTCCACAATGAAAAAACTCACCCCTCTATGCCTGGGGGCGTCCGGGTCTGTCCGGGCGATCAGCCAGGCATAGTCACAGACATGCGCCGTACTGCTCCAAATCTTTTGCCCGTTGATGACATAATCATCCCCGTCCTCCACGGCCGTGGTCTGGATCCCGGCAAGGTCGGAGCCTGCATTGGGTTCACTGTAGCCCAGCCACATTCTGACCTCACCCGATGCGATCCTGGGCAGCCACTCACGTTTCTGCTCCTCAGTGCCGATCTTCAAAAGGGTTGGCCCCACCATTCCAACGGCAATGACATCGGCGTTCGGCGCTCGGTAGTAACTGGTCCTTTCGTCAAAGATGGCCTGTTCCATAAACGAATATTCCTGGCCGCCGTATTCTTTGGGCCAGGAAATAGTGAGCCACCCCTTTTCAATAAGTTTTTTTCTGTAATGTGAGAGGGCTTCCAGCACTTCCTCACCTAGAAGCTCACCCGAGGCGTAGCCCCCGGGCCAGGCCCGGCTGTATTTAACCCAGTCGAAATTCAGTTCCTTTTGCAGAAACTCGTCTACTTCTTCATAAAAGGCCTTTTCTTTTTCGTTGAATTTAAATTCCATGCCGCCCCTCTTTGCGATTCGCCATTTATTGACAAGTAACTATTTGCGGGGAAAAAACCTTTCGGCCGCATCCGCGCTGCCGAATGATACGATATTGATGACCTGGATTGGCAGATCCTTCTGTATGGCTCGCGGTTTAATATAGCTGGCTGATCTAAAGATGTCAATAATCAGCCGGGAGGTGCAAAATAAGACCTCTTAAGAACGAGTAATCTTGTTGAAATCACGGAAGGCCGACAATGAATTCGGCTAAAGGACAAAGTTCTTTAGACCTTGCCTGACCGGCTGACAGGACCAGGGGAAAGAGAGACATCTTCAATTGCAGTTAAGGTCTCATATTGGCGTTGTTAAACACGCCTGTATATGCATTCATGTTATATTAGAAATAGATACAGACATCGTACCCCCCCTGCATGATTAAAAGCCATCTTTTTTGCCAAGCGCGTATTTCTTTCAACCCGTCTCAATTAAACACCAGCCCCCTTGACAGGGGGTACGATGTTTGTTCCCTTTCCCGAAACGGGGCGACTTACACCTTGACACAAAACCGGTAAGTGCTATATTT
This sequence comes from uncultured Thermodesulfobacteriota bacterium, assembly GCA_964629485.1. Classification (GTDB taxonomy): domain Bacteria; phylum Desulfobacterota; class Desulfarculia; order Adiutricales; family JAFDHD01; genus JAFDHD01. The sequence continues at coordinate 6,160 of CAZVRN010000022.1, forward strand.
TATGATGTTTAATCAGCTTTTCCCGAAAAGGAAAAGTCAAGCGGGAGCAAGTGAAAATGGCACAGAAGGAATACCAAAACAGATATCAAAATCTGTTCAACTCAATGCCTTTAGCCTTCGTAGTGCATCAGATCACCCTGGATGAAAGCGGTCTTCCCAAGGATTGCCGCTTCCTGTCAGTGAATCCGGCCTTCGAGCGCATAACCGGTCTTAAGGCCGATCAGATCATCGGCAGGCAGATGGTGGAGGTCCTGCCGGATATGGAACCCAATTGCATCGAGGTATATGGCCGCGTGGCCCTGACCGGTAAGCCCATTATATTTGAAAACCACTCCAGGAAGCTGGATAAATATTTTGAAATTCACGTCTATCGTCCCCAGGAAGGACAAATTGCCTGCATTTTCAGTGATATTACCGCCCAGGAGTTAGATAAAGAGATGATGCGCCGCCAGCAGGATGAGCTGACAGCGCACAACGCCGTTCTCAGCGCCTCCATACAAGCGTCTGATTTTGAGGACCTGCTCCAATTAATGCTGAACATAACAATCGAGTTCGCCGGGGTGGAATCAGGCAGCCTGCATCTCGTGGAGGACGAGCAGTTGGTCATGCGCAGGTGGAGCGGCTTCTCAACCGCCTTTCGCACACATATCCTCACCTTTCCCACCGGTCAGGCGCCGGATTGGATGCGGGAACACCGAGTCATGCGCGAGCGTTTTGACGAGGAAGGCTCGCTGCCCGTTTTCGCCAAAAAAGAAGGCATTCAGCTCCTGGTATCTTTCCCTTTGCTTGCCCCGCTGAAGGGTGAAAAAGAATGGACCGGCACGCTGCTGTTAGCCAGCCGGGAATACGATGCCTTGAGCGAAAAAAAGCTTTCCGCCATGCGGGTAATCAGCGAACATGTGACAATTTGCATCAGCCATGCCCGGCTGTTGCGCCGCGCAGAGGAACGGCTCTCCCGCCTGCAAACATTGCATAATATTGATAAGGCCATCGCCCGGCAACTGAACTTGCGGGATGTGCTGCGCCTGACATTAGAGGGTGTGCCAAAAGAGCTGGGCGCCGATGCCGCCGCCATCAGCCTGGTGGACATAGAGAAGATGCTGCCCCAAATGATTGTCATGCATTTGCCCAACGGGACATACGTAGAGGAAAAAGCATTTGATTTGGCGGAAAGCTTACTCCATTGGTTCGTTGACCGCCAGGAGCCCGTGATAATCCACGACCTGACTAAAGACCCCAGGCTGCAACCCTTTCTTAAGCACATTCAAAACGGACCTCTCATCTCCTATCTTGGCGTCCCCCTGATTGTTCGAGAAAAGACCATCGGCATTCTGCACATCCTGACCACTGTGCCGCATGTATTTGCCAGCGAAGATATCGATTTCTTCCGCACCCTGGGCGGACAGGTGGCCATTGCCATAGAAAACGCCCGTATATTCGAGGAGTTAAAAAATGAGGTGGCCGAGCGCAAGCGCACGGAGGAAGCGCTCACCCGTCGCGTGAACGAGTTATCCGCACTGACCCGGATAGGGATCATAGTAAACCAAAGTTATGACGTGAAGGATATTTTCAAGCAGGCCATGGGGGAGGTCCTGAAAATTTTCCATATCAATGCCGGCGGTATAATGCTGCGCAATGAACAAACCGGGGAACTGGAACTCACCGCAAGTCACGGCCTGGATGAAGAGTCCATTAAAAACATCAGCCGTATCAAATTGGAAGACAGGCCAAGCAGGAAGGCTCTGCAGACCGGTCAACCTGTCGTTCTGGAAAAACTTGAAAATCTTCCCCAGAAGCTGCAAGCCTTCCTAAGGCAGAAGGGCATCCGGTCAGAGCTGGCCATACCGCTCATCGGGCAAAAGCTGGCCATACCGCTCATCGGGCAAAAAACGATTATCGGGACAATGGTCCTGGGCGCGGACAGTCCAAAGTATTTCGACCCTGCCGGTATCGAACTGTTCATGTCCATCGGACACCAGATCGCCATTGCCGCGGAAAAAGCGCGTCTCTACCAAACCATAGAGAAAAACGAAAAAAGATACCAAGCCCTGGTTGAAAGAAACGCAGACGGCATTATCATTCAGGACAAGACCGGCAAAGTGACCTATACCAGCCCGGCGATTTACGATATCACCGGATACACCCCTGATGAATTTACGGGGCATAACATCATTGAATTAATCCACCCGGACGATAGGAGTCGCTATTTAAAAATCCTGGCACAGCTCGTTAAGAACCCCTCCCAGGTTACAAAGATTGAAGTTCGAACCCGCCACAAAGAGGGAAGCATCCATTGGTGTGAAGCGACCGCCAAGAACCTGCTGGATGACCCGGCTATAAACGGCATCATTGTGAACATCCGCGACATCACCGAGCGTAAGCGCACTGAAGCGAAGCATGAAATACTTGAAGCCCAGTTCCGCCAAGCCCAGAAAATGGAGGCAATAGGCCGGTTGGCCGGCGGCGTGGCTCACGATTTCAACAACATGCTCAGCATTATCAACGGCTATGCCGAGCTTATACTGATGGACCTCAGCCCCGACGATCCCCTTTACAATGACCTGCAGGAAATCCTGCTGGCGGGTCAAAGGGCCGCTCGCCTGACCAAACAACTGCTGGCCTTTTCCCGGCAACAGCCGGCCAAGCCGGTAGCCATTAATCTGAACAGTATTATCTCCGAAAGTCAAAAGATGCTTAAAAGGCTGATCGGCGAAGACATTGATTTCCAATTTAAACCGGGCCATGACCTATGGCTGACTCTGATGGATCCATCCCAGTTTGATCAGATACTCTTCAATCTGGCGGTCAACGCCCGGGATGCCATGCCCGATACCGGCACCATCACCATTGAGACCGCCAACAAGACGGCGGATGAGTCCTACTGCAAGGATTACCCCGGGCTGAAGGCCGGGGAATATGTCCTCCTTACTTTCAGCGATACGGGCACCGGCATAGGCAAGGAGGTTCAAGAGAAAATTTTTGAGCCTTTTTTCACCACCAAAGCAGAAGGATATGGAACCGGATTGGGTCTGTCAACGGTCTATGGAATTGTCAAACAAAACAACGGATACATCGCTGTCAATTCCGAACCGGGACAGGGAACTACATTTACCATTTATTTCCCCCGCTATACTGGCAGCATGGAGAAAAGCGAGGTAATACCCGAAAAATTTTCCCGGGGAAGTAAGGAAACAATACTCATCGTAGAAGATGAGAAAGAGGTCCTTAAATTGTGCCAGTACAGTTTAGTGCCCAGGGGATATAACGTTCTGACCGCCAGCCAGCCCAAGGAAGCGTTGTCAATTTGCGAAAAACACCCGGGACCGATCGATTTACTGGTTACCGATGTGATCATGCCGACCATGAACGGCAAGGAACTGTCGGAGCGGATCGCCCAACTGAGGCCGGCAATCAAGATTCTTTTTATGTCCGGCTACACAGCCGATGTCATCACCCGGCGCGATTTGCTGGAGAAAAATGTTAATTATATTCAGAAACCATTCGACCTGGTTGATTTTGTGAACAAAGTCCGGGCGGTACTGAACCAGAAATAGCTTCACGGAAAAGTTGAATTTGAGTTACTCTCGAGTTGTGTTGACAACAAGTCGAATAAGGCGTTAAATGTTCTCTTAGCAAAGAAAGGGGAAAAGGAGGGGCAATAATGAAACCGAGAGAGATCAAAGACAACGTTTACTGGGCCGGGTCCGTGGATTGGGACAGGCGTCTGTTTGATTCCCTTATTCCGCTTCCGGATGGAACAAGCTACAATGCCTATCTCGTCAAAGGAGGCGAGAAAACCGCCTTATTGGATTCTGTCGATCCGCCTATGGCGGATGAATTTCTGTTGCAGCTTGATGGTATTCCCAAGATCGATTACGTCATCTCCCATCATACTGAACAGGACCATTCAGGCGCTATTCCCCGCGTTCTTGAAAAATACCCCGAAGCAAAATTAATTTCAACACCCAAGGCCAAAGGGATGCTCATTGACCATCTGCACGTGCCGGAAGAATCCTGTATGCCCGTGGAGGACGGCCGGGAGATATCCCTGGGAGACAAGACCCTGAAATTTATACACACCCCCTGGGTGCATTGGCCCGAAACCATGGTGACCTATTTAAAGGAGGACAAGATACTTTTTAGTTGCGACTTTTTCGGTTCGCACATCGCCACGACCGATCTCTTCGTCACTGACGAAGGAAGGGTCTATGAGGCAGCGAAGCGTTACTTTGCCGAAATTATGATGCCATTCAGGAGCGTGATTGAAAAGAACCTGGAAAAAATTGCTCCTTACGAAACAGAAATGATTGCCCCCAGCCACGGCCCCTTGTATCCTCGCCCGTCCTTTATCTTAGAAGCATACCAAGAGTGGGTCACGGGTCCTCCAAGAAACACGGTGGTTTTGCCCTATGTATCCATGCATGGGAGCACAAAACAAATGGTCGATTACTTTGTCGCGGCGCTCGCAGAGAGAGGTGTCAAGGTCGAGCAGTTTAACCTGACCGTGACAGACATAGGAAAACTGGCCATAACCCTGGTGGACGCGGCTAGCATCGTTATCGGAACACCGACCATTCTTGCAGGTCCTCATCCGCTGGCCGCCTATGCCGCTTTCCTGGCCAATGCCCTTCGTCCGAAAGTCAAGTTCATTTCAATCATCGGCTCTTATGGCTGGGGAGGCAAGACCGTCGAGACCCTCGCTGGCATGATACCCAATCTAAAGGCAGAAGTTCTGGAACCTGTTCTGGCCAAGGGATTGCCGGCAGAGAAAGATTTTAATGCCCTTGAAAATTTGGCAGAGACCATTGCCAGAAAGCACGAAGAAGAAGGCATTAAGTGAATAAAAGCGGGCCATTCGTTTTGGAAATCCTCTTCAAAGATAAGAGGAACGAAGGGTTATAATAAACCTGCCGATCAAGGCATACCGCAACCTGGTGCAAATAAATCAGCGGAGACCTCTCAAGAACCTTGTCCCTTAGCTGAACTTATTGTTGCACGAAAAATTAAGCTTCCGAAATATTGAATATATTCCGGCGGGTTAATTTTTCGCCTGCCGGGATTTCAACAAAATTACTCGTTTTTCAAAAATCCCGTTTTTATTGAGGCTGCTTTTCTCAAACCTCGATTGATCCTGTGAGAGCAGCTCAGGGGGCTTTTGTATCTCAGAAAACCCTCAAACAATGCAGCTCTTAATTTTTAAATTAAAAAAAGCTTGACAGGCCCATCCGAGTTAGATATAAACATATGTACATTTATTAATATGTATGCAGGCAAGGTTGAAACATGAAACAAAACAAAAAAGTCCGCAACAAAATTGAAACCTGTGCTATCGAAGCCATCCACCAGGATATTGTCCAAACGGTGCAAGACAAAATGCCTGATCAAGTTGCTTTGTATGAATTGGCCGACCTGTTTAAACTCTTCAGCGACAGCACCCGGGCCAGCATTCTATGGGCCCTGAATGAATCCGAGATGTGTGTTTGTGATCTATGCGCCCTGCTGAAAATGAAGCAACCGGCGGTTTCACACCAATTGAAAAACCTGAAACTGGCGCGTGTTGTCAAGTATAGGAAAGAAGGCAAAATTGTTTACTATTCCTTAGACGATGAACATATCCGCAATCTTCTCAGCCTGGGAATGGAGCACGTCCGGGAAGCATATTACGGTTGAAGGGACCTTGGTTATGGTGGAACTTTCAGTGGAAAAATTTACTGTAAAAAACCTCGATTGTCCGGTATGCGCGGCTAAAATCGAAAACAGGCTGAAGGCCATGGACGGGGTTGATGATGCTGTGCTCGATTTTGCCAATTTGACTCTTTATGTGAAGGCCAAGGACATAAGCCGGGTTTTCAAGGAGGTTCATAAGATAGAGCCCGAGGTTGAGCTTGTACCGAAATCAAAGACAAGCCGAACGGATGAGCATGAGGCCGGGCCGGGGGGGATGAAGGTCAAAAGAGAGATTCTGGTTTTGAGCGCAGCAATTTTTCTTTTTATCCTCCAGTTTTTTTTCGAAGACTGGTTTCATGGCGCTTCATTCGCCAAGCTGGAAATCGTGTTGGTTTTGGCGGCCTATTTTTTGGCGGGCTGGAACGTTTTGCTCGGCGCTTTGCGGACGATAAAAAAGCGAACGTTTTTCGATGAAAATATTCTTATGGTCATTGCCACCGGCGGGGCGATAGCGATTCACGCTTACTCGGAAGCCATCGGGGTCATGATTTTCTTTAAGATTGGCGAATTGCTTCAGGAAATGGCGGTATCGCGTTCGAGGCGGTCGATAAAGAGCCTGCTGGCCATAAGGCCTGACAGGGCCGTTGTCAAAACTTCTGATGGATACAGCGAGGTGCCGCCCGAGTCTGTCAATGTCGGCGAGACAATACTTATCAAGCCTGGTGAAAAAGTTCCCCTTGACGGTGAAATTCTTACCGGCAGTTCTCAGTTGGATTCTTCAGCTCTAACCGGAGAATCCGTACCGGTCAGGGTAAGGGCGGGAGATAAGGTCATGGCCGGACAGGTCAACAAAACCGGGGCCTTGACAATCCGCATATCCCGTCCATTCGGCGAATCTTCCATAGCCAAGGTCATGGATCTTGTTGAAAATGCCACGGCCAGAAAAGCCAGAACCGAAAAATTTATTACAACTTTCGCCCGCTATTATACGCCTGCGGTGGTGGCATTGGCCGCTTTAATAGCCTTTATCCCGCCATTTTTGATAAGCGATGCTTCTTTTCATACCTGGATATACCGCGCCCTGGTATTATTGGTGATTTCATGCCCCTGCGCGCTCGTTATAAGCATACCCCTGGGATATTTCGGCGGGATCGGCAGGGCTTCCCGGAAGGGCATCCTGATCAAGGGCTCCAACTATATCGATGTCCTCTCGGCCGTGGACACAGTTGTATTTGACAAAACCGGCACGCTGACTAAAGGGATGTTTGAAGTCAGGGATGTGGTTAACCTGAATGGTTTCTCCAGGGCCCAGTTGTTTGAATTTGCAGCGGCGGCCGAATATTATTCCAATCATCCCATCGGCGTCTCCATCCTGGAGGCATTTTCCCGGGAAGAACAGGACCTGGATACCGAACAAATTGCAGATCACACCAATATGGCCGGGAAAGGGGTAAGAGTCCGTTACGGCAAACACACCGTACTCGTCGGTAATGACAACCTGCTGCACTCCGAAAATATAAACCACGCAAAATGTGTATTTGACTCCACCGTGGCTCACATAGTCGTGGATGGCACTTACGCCGGATACATAACCATTGGTGATACAATACGCCCGGACGCTGAAAAGACCATCCGGGCGCTGCGCGATCAAGGTATCAAGCATATCTCGATTTTGACCGGTGACAATGAATCTGCGGCTGAAGCTGTTTCTAAAAAGCTCGGCCTTGATAGCTTCTACGCCAACCTGCTCCCGGAAGACAAGGTCAAAATATTCGAAAAAATCAGCAAGCGGAATCAGACCGACAAAAAAATTGCCTTTGTCGGTGACGGTATCAATGATGCGCCTGTCATTGCCCGGGCTGATGTGGGTGTCGCCATGGGGGCGCTCGGTTCCGACGCAGCCATTGAAACCGCGGATGTCGTATTAATGGATGACTCTCCCTTCAAGATGGCCGAAGCTGTTTCCGTGGCAAAGTTTACTCGAAAAATTGTTTGGCAGAACATAAGTATGGCCTTTTTCGTTAAAGGGATATTCATTGTTCTCGGCGTTATGGGCATGGCTTCCATGTGGGAAGCGGTCTTTGCAGACGTGGGTACTGCATTGCTGGCGGTATTTAATTCAACGCGCGCCTTGCGCAATTAAACCATGCAGCCCAGCCGGCGGAATTTACCAGAAGGAGATTTCTTAATAACTTTTTCTTTAGCTGACCACCCAGATCGCCTGTCCGTTGGCGCGCCTGATGACCCGGTTACTGACGCTTCCCAGAAAGAGTGACCGTCCCATACCCCGGCGGCCCATGACAATAGTGCCATATCCGCCTTCTTCGGCGGCCTTGAGAATAGTTCGGGCCACTCCCAGGACAACCTCTCGGACACTGACCGTAATCCGGTCGCTGGAAAACCCGGCCTGCCGTAAAATTTGGGTCGCACGCGGCGTAAAGTCATCCATGCAGGACTGATTTTCCAGGAAAAGCTCTTCTTCGAGAAGCTCTATTTCCTCTTCCATGCCTTTCAGGGTCTCGCCGGTGTTATCGAGGTCGATCGGACAGACATTCTGAAGCTTCGGAACAACATGTAAAAAATGAACCTGGGCCTCCGGGTTATGCCCGAGCATAAAAGCCACGTGATCTACAGCTTTAAGGCTGGCGTTCGAACCATCAACGGCAATCATCACCCTGGGTTCGGCGACCTGACGGTCAATGATCCACAGAGGCACATTGACGGCGTGCTGCATCAACTGGCTTGAGACGGAACCCATGAATAAGCCTTGGGCCCCGGATAAGCCGCGCCGGCCGACCAATAAAGCGTCATATAAGCCATACTCAGCCTCATTGGTGATATCCTTGGCCAGCCCGGTGATTCGCGGCAGCATTTTCGTTTCGATGCGCTCCGGCGGAAATTGGGCGGCTGTTAACTGGGCTTTTGCTTTCTCAAGAATTTTTTCTCCGTCAGCGGCGTTGATTTTTTTCAATTTTCGCACCCTGGCGATTTTGTCTCCGTCAGTCAGGCTGCCTTCTTCGAGGTAAGGCGGAATAGAAGGCATGATATAAAGCAAAACAACGTGCAGGTCAGGTATGAGCCGGACTATTCTGGCAGCATAATCCACGGCGTGAAACGAAGGCAGCGAACCGTCCACGGCAATTAATATCTTATGGTGCGCTTCCATCTGAGTCTCTTTGTGCGACATATTATGCAATCCTCCGATTTAGGTAAAATTACTTACTGGTTCTTAAAAAGTAGCGACAGGTTGCTTCAAGATCTCTGCAAAACTTCATCCTTTAGCCGAACTCATTGTCAGGCTTCCGCGATTTCAACAAAATTACTCGTTTTGCAAAAGTCTTGCTTATTCAATTATAGCAAAATAAAGCGTTTTCAAGCAACGCCGGCCAGCCGGAATTCGGTTTAACGCTTCGGAGCGGATTCAAGGAGCTGGCAGTAATTGACATACTCCCCGGGCTGGCAGCCGCGCCTGACCGACCATTTCATGCTCAAAGGCGCGGCAAGCTTGGTCACAAAAGCCAAAAAAATAAGGCCGGAAAACTGAACCTGAGTCATAAGGGGCTCGCTGATGGTCCCGGCGGCCATCAGCTCACTGCTGAGTTTCACGATCAGGGTGGCCAGCACCAGCTCGACAACGCCGCGGCCGTTCATCCCGAATCCGACCACGGCCGCCTCCCAGGCGGAGTGCCCGAAAAGCTTGATCACCAGGCTTGAGCCCAGGAATTTCCCGACAAGCCCCACTGCGGTCAGGGCCAGAGAAAAACCCAAGAAGGACCATGTCCATTCAAAGTGAAGGTGAAAGGCCAGTGAAACGAAAAAGATGGGAAGCAGGAAGCCGTAGGCGATATCGAAGAAGCGGTCCGCAATGGCGCTGAAAACCTGCTCATCCATAATCTCACTTCGGACAAGCAGTCCCGCGAAAAAAGCCCCGATAATGATTTGCAGCCCGGCCAGTTCAGCCAGATAGGCCATGGCCAGGGCGATAGTTATGCCGAAAGTAAAACCGTAACCTTCTTTATCGATCACGCGCCTGGAAAACCGGGGCAGGATAAAATGCCCCAGAGTAATAGTGACGCCAAAGAAAAAAATAATCTTGACCAGTATGAAAAAGACGGCGCTTGCGGTGATGGAGCCGGTGCGGCCATAGCCGAAAAGGACAGACAGGCATGCCAGGGCAAGGATGTCGTCCAGAACGGCGGCGCCGATGACAATGTGGCCCAGTTCGGTCTGGTTAATGCGCATGGCGTGAAGGACCATGGATTGAATCGCCACCGCGGTGACCGAGATGCAGAGTCCCACGAAAAGGCCCTGCAAGACGGTTCCGCCAAAAAATCTTGTGACTAAAAATCCCAGGAAAAATGGCAGGACAAAGCCGCCTACGGCCGTGGCCAGAGCTATCCAGATGTGCTCAAAAAGCTCCATCGGCTGAAGCTCCAGGCCGGTATAAAACATGAGAAAAAAAATCCCGAAATCAGCCATCAGTTCCAGAGAAGGAGAAGCAGTAATCCAGCCCAGCAGGGGCGGTCCAATGACAATTCCGGCCAGGAGCTGGCCCAGCATCAGGGGTAAACCGAACCGGGAGAAGATATAACCAAAGACCCAGGCCGCGGTGAGAATCAAAAG
>CAZVRN010000023.1:0-12660 GCA_964629485.1 uncultured Thermodesulfobacteriota bacterium
GGATACGAACCCGGCCGACCTCAAGCCCGTTGGGACGTTTCCACATTCCGGTTACCTCACCCACCGGGTCAGGCAGGGCTGCCACATCCCTCAGCCCCTGAGCCATGGAATCCATGACTGCGTCCGACAGAGTGAGGCGATCTATCATGGCCGCGCTAAGCCCCGCTTCACGCGCCGCCTCAACGTCTTTTTTATTTGCCTCCTGAATGGGGCCCGCCTGCTCCAGGAGCCGCTCGGCCATGACGGTCAGGGCCTGGTTCTTGGTGTTGGTATCCAGCCGGGCCAGCTGCCTCGCGGCGGACCGAGCCTTAGTCGCCAAATCAAGAACTAGTTTATCCATGCTCATTTGATTTCTCCCCTACCGCACCAGATCCTCTCCGACTACCATGTTGTTCCGGTGAATGATCTCGTCTGAATGTTTGTATCCTAAAAGAGATTCAATATCGCACGTCTGGCAGCCCAGAATTCGATTGAGTTCCTCTGAAGAATAATTAGTCAGGCCCACGGCCACCGGCCTGCCGCGCCGGTCCAGGACCTTGATGGAATCTCCCGGTTTAAATGTGTCATTTACCCGTGTTATTCCTGAAGGGAGAAGACTTTTGCCGTGTTTAAGCAAGGCTTTTTTTGCGCCGTCGTCAATGACTACTCCCCCGCGAGTCTTAGCCGAATAGGCGATCCACTTTTTGCGCTGGCCCAGGCGTTCGGGGCGGGGCAGAAAAAGGGTTCCCACCGCCTCTCCGGCCAGGATACGCCTGAGGATGCCCTTCTTTTTCCCGTTGGCGATAATGGTCGGCACGCCTGTTTTGGCTGTCCTCCTGGCGGCTATTACCTTGGCGTACATGCCGCCCGTGCCCATGGCCCCGGGAATGGAACCGGCCATGGCCTCTATTTTCGGCCCAACAGTTTTGACCAGCGGGATAAACTTGGCCTCCGGGTTCTTTCGAGGATCAGAGTCATATAGTCCGTCAATTTCAGTCAGGTTGACCAGTAACTGGGCTTCGACCAGGCCGGTGATCATGCTGGAAAGCGTGTCGTTGTCACCAAACTTTATCTCATCCACAACCACTGTGTCATTTTCGTTAATAATGGGGATTATGTCCCATTCCAGCAAGGTGGTCAAGGTGTTGCGGGCGTTGAGATAGCGCCTGCGATTAGAGAGATCGTCTAAAGTCAGCAAAATTTGGGCGACTTGGTGGCCGAAACGGCCGAGCGCCTTCTCGTAGGCCATGATCAGGCTGGCCTGACCGATGGCGGCGCAGGCTTGTTTTTGCTGAATTGTTCCGGGTTTTTCAGGCAGGCCCACCTTCTTCAATCCGGAGGCCACGGCCCCGGATGAAACCAGAATGATTTCCCGCTTTTCGTTTTTACACTCAGAGATATCCCGGGCAAGACTGTGAATAAGCCTTGTGTCCAGACCGCTGCCCCTGGTTAAGACACCGCTTCCGATTTTAACCACGATACGGCGAGCCTGAGTGATCATTTTTTTGTACTGGCTGCTGTCACTCATGCGTTTCAATCTCTTTTTGCGGCTTTACCGCCTCAAGGAGAGCCCTTTTCAGTTCCGCCAGGCCCTGCCCGGTCAGGGCGCTGATGCCAAAGACTTTCATATTCGGCAGAGCCTCTTTAATCAGTTTAAAACTTTGAGCGCTTTCCGTCAAATCCAGTTTATTGAGGGCGACAATCTGTTTTTTTGCGGCCAGGTCAGGGGAAAAGGCCGCCAGCTCAAGATTGAGTTTTTCATAATCCGCCAGGGGAGCATCCGGGTTAATACGGCTGCCATCGAGCATGTGCAAGAGTACGCCGCACCGCTGAACATGCTTTAAAAAACGGTGACCCAGCCCCGCGCCCTGCGCCGCTCCCTCAATGAGTCCCGGAATATCCGCCATGTTAAAGGCGTCTTCATCTCCAACCGGGACTACACCCAGGGTTGGAACCAGCGTTGTGAACGGGTAGTCGGCTATCTTGGGGCGGGCAGCCGAAAGACGGGAAAGCAAAGTGGATTTGCCCACGTTGGGCAATCCGATAAGGCCCACGTCTGCCAGCAAGCTCAGTTCGAGCTGCAATTTAAGTTCCCGGCCCGGAGCGCCTGGTTCGGTGCGACGGGGAGCCCGGTTGGTGGAGGTGGCGAAGCGGGCGTTTCCCCGCCCTCCGCGTCCGCCTTCGGCTACAATAAACCGCTGTCCAGGTCTGACCAAATCAACCAGGACGGCCCCGGTTTCCGCGTCTTTGACGGTTGTTCCGACCGGGAGTTCAATCAGCAGGTCCGGGGCACTGCGCCCGGTACGATTCTTCCCCCGGCCGTGACCGCCCGATTTAGCCCAAAAATGCTGGTTCAGATGAAAATGATAGAGAGTGTCTTTTTGCGAAGAAGCTATGAGGATTACATGGCCGCCCCGCCCGCCGTCGCCGCCGTCCGGTCCTCCCCGGGGCACATACTTTTCTCGCCGGAAGCTAAGGCAGCCATTTCCCCCGGCTCCGGACCTGACCTGAATAACGGCCTGATCAACAAACTTCATTGAGCCGGTCTACCTGTATCATAGGCGATGATGTTTAAGTTTGAGCCGGGTATACGCTGACTTTCTTTCTGGATTTGTCCAAGCGTTCGAAAGTTACTACTCCGTCTATAAGGGCGAAAAGAGTGTAATCCTTCCCCAGGCCGACATTTAGACCCGGGTGAATTTTTGTCCCGATCTGACGCACCAGAATATTCCCGGCCTTGACCGACTGTCCGCCAAATCGTTTCACTCCAAGCCGCTGACCGGCGCTGTCACGTCCATTTCGTGAACTGCCGCCTGATTTTTTATGAGCCATTGGTAAAACTCCTTAAAGCGCTATCTCCTGAATCTGGAGGGCTGTATAATATTGACGGTGGCCGCTGATCCGGCGGTACTTTTTCCGGCGTTTCTTTTTGAAAACGATAATCTTTTTCGCTCGATGCTGCTCCACAATTTTAGCTGTGACTCTAGCCCCGTTCAGCAAGGGCTGCCCGACTTTGAGCTTGTCTCCCTCAGATACAGCCAGAACATCTTCAATCGTGATTATATCTCCGATATTGCCTTCAAGTTTTTCCACCCGAACCGTTTGACCGATCCCGACACGATATTGTTTACCACCAGTCTTGATTACTGCGTACATCGCTGTAAACCTCCGACAACGTAAACGAAAAAGGTACTTTTAAACTCCGAAAATGTCAAGTTTAAAATTAAAATATGATATGTAGTTTTAAAACATGGGTAACGGCTAAGATATTTTAAATGCCGGCGGCGGGACGCTTCGCCTGGCTTGATTTTGTCTCAGAATCGGCCATTACTCTGTTTCTGGCAACTCATGCACCTTGAAATCATGGTCCAGCCACAATCCGATGACTTCCAGATGTCCATACCGCTGCTTAAGCAGCCCCACGGCTTTCTTGATATGCACGAGTTGGGCTTCTTTTTCCGCCGGATTGCCAGCACAGTCATGGTGGCCCACGATGGCAATCCCAACGGATTGATGTTTTTGCACAGAAATGTCGCCCCGCGCGAATATCGACTCTATTCCTTTTTTATCGCCGTCTGTCGCCAGTATCAGATTAGGTCCGGGCTCCGTGATCATGTCCACGAATTCAACGCCGAAACGCTTACGAAGGTAATCGATCACCGGTGTCTGTACCCGGCCATCCATGCAGTTGATTGCGGTACAAAAAGACATTGCAATGCTTCCTTTCGGTTATTGGTTCCGCGGGGCGCAGGCGCACCGCGGCTGCAGGCATCATATTATACGGGCGCGCATACACCAAGGCAAATGAAAAACAAGGTTTGTGTAAGCAACAAATAAACTGTCCGGATATGTAGCAACTCTGTCCGTCTCATGGCTCCCTCCCTGGATACCATATCGAGTGGACAGTTTATATGCTCCCCGCATTGTCCTGGAAAAAGCTTATAACTTTGTTATATCATTATATAAAATGAAACTCTAGCCAAGCCAGCAGGTAACGTACAATAAATTTTGCACAATTGAGTGAAGCAGCCCTCGGACTGGTATAGTTTGGTTTGTAAAAAAACGTAAACATAAACCAGAAGGAGGGCTACTTAGATGAATAATACCAGAGTTGAGGGTTCGAGTGGCTGACACAAAAAAAAGTGCGAAATATTCTGGACATTACCAATAATTTGCAACCCCTTTTAAATTCCTGGTGCGCCTGGGGTGATTCGAACACCCGGCCTACGGATTAGAAGTCCGTTGCTCTATCCAGCTGAGCTACAGGCGCATCGTGCGTGCATCCGGTTTACAATAAAGAAAGGAAGGCTTTTCAGCCTGGGCATTTCCCCCGAATGCCGGACCGCAGTATAATTTTATAACAGACAACCATCGTAAATTCAATCATTGAAAATATGGCGCGGTGAGGTTTCAGGTGAACCCTATTGTCAGGCTCCGCGGTTTCAACAAACTTACCGGTTCTTAAGGGGTCTTGTCTTTCGTTTCAAAAAAAATGTTAGCAACAAATAAATTGTCCGCTTATCCCATTTGTCCTGGAAATCGTTGCCGGAGCGTAGCGGAGATGAGGATCTCCTGTAACAACCCCGTCCGCCTCATGGTCTCCACCTCCCAGGATTCCATTTCGACCGGGCAGTTTATCTGCTCCTGGCATATTGAAATTTTCTATTTGACATATCAGCATTTTCTATGTTATGGACTGGGTAAAATTAAATTTTCCAAGAGGTCTTCCATGTCTGACGATTTTGGCTTTACCTGAGGTCTTTTATTCAGCTAACCGGGTTTGTTAGACGAAACCGTATGCCAAAATCGTATCTTGCCGTCACCTTTTCCCCTTGCGCAGGTCGTTTTCGTTGTCTTCGGTATAAACAGAGCCGAACTTTCCCGGGGCAACCGTTGCATCCATCCGGCCCGGGTACCGAGCCGGAGAAAATGCGACAGCGATTGAAAGGAGCAAATTAATGAGTGAAGATTACCGTTCTATGTGGTCGGATTTGGGACTTGACCTTGAAGCCCATGACGCCCTGCTCGGCGTTCTGGGAAAAGCCTACCAGGACATTTATTTGTCACAAAAAAGCCGCCCGGAAGGCATGGGCTATTTCGACTTTGTTCTGAGCACGATCCATGGCCTGCGGGTCAAGGAACTTCTGGATGAAAAAGAAGCGGGCCGCAAGGTTATTGGTTCATACTGTGTCTTTGTGCCCGAAGAGGTCGTGCTGGCCGCCAACGCCACTCTGGTCGGGCTGTGCTCCGGGGCTGATTTCGCCATGGAGGAAGTGGAAAAACTTTTGCCGCGCAATACCTGCGCCCTAATCAAGTCCATGTTCGGGTTCAAGCTCGGCCAGGTCTGTCCCTATCTGGAAAGCGCGGACATGATTGTCGGCGAAAATACCTGTGATGGCAAAAAAAAGGCTTATGAATCCTTAAATAACCTGGTTGAAAACCTTTATGTCATGGACCTGCCCCAGGTTAAATCCGATCAAGGCAGAGCGCTTTTGAAGGCTGAATATGATCGCTTCAGAAAGGCGGTCGAAGCGCTCACCGGTGTCTCTATCACTGCCGAATCATTGAAGCAGGCCATTCAGACGGTGAATGCCAAGCGTGCCGCCATTCACCGGCTCTCGTCTTTACGCCAGGCAGACCCGGCGCCCATATCCGGTTTAGACGCCCTCTTGGCCAACCAGGTTTTCTTTTACGACAATCCAGCCCGGTTTACAGAATCCGTGAATAAAATCTGTGATGAATTGGAAGAGCGGATTAAAGAAAAAAAGGGGAGTTTCCCGGAAAAGACGCCTCGCATCCTTGTATCCGGCTGTCCCCAGGCCGTGCCCAACTGGAAGCTGCCTTGGATCGTCGAAACTTCGGGAGCGGTCATCGTGGGTGAGGAGTCCTGCGTGGGCGAGCGTGGCACCCGTAACCTTACAGATGATTCCGGTGAAACAGTGGAAAAAATGACGGAAGCCATCGTGGATCGGTATTTTCAGGTGGATTGCGCCATATTTACGCCCAATCCCCAACGCCTGGAACACATCCAGGAAATGGTAAACACCTATAAGGTTGACGGCGTGATTCACTATGGGCTACAGTTCTGTCAGCCCTATCTCATGGAATCCATACCAGTGGAAAAGGCCCTGGAGGAAAAGAATATTCCCTGCCTGCGTATCGAGACTGATTACAGCACGGAGGATGTCGGTCAGCTCAAGACTCGGGTCGAAGCGTTTGTCGAGCAGCTTCGCTAGCCTGCATGGAGTTTAGATGAGGATGCGTTTTGCCGGAATTGACATCGGCTCGCGCACCATTGAGCTGGTGGTGGTGGATGGAGCAGGGAAAATCGATCTCAGCCTCCAGGCAGACACCGGCTTTGATCCCATGATGGAGGCCAAAAAGCTGATCAATGGGGTACGTTATGATCGCATCCTGGCCACCGGTTACGGCCGCAATTTGTTCGAAATATCTTTTGACGCCCCCACGGTCACGGAGATCAAAGCCCATGCCAGGGGGGCGCGGGCTTTTTTCCCTGACGCTCGGACCGTGCTGGATATCGGCGGGCAGGACAGCAAGGCCATTGCTCTGTTTGAAAACGGCAGAGTGAAAAAATTCGAAATGAACGACCGCTGCGCTGCCGGTACTGGAAAATTTTTGGAAATCATGGCCAAGACGTTGGGTTTTGATATCGGAGATTTCGGCCGGGAAGCATTGATGGCGGGAAAAGATGTCCATATTTCCAGCATGTGTACGGTCTTTGCTGAATCCGAGGTCACGTCTCTGATCGCCAAAGGCCGAAGCAGGCAAGAGATCGCCCGGGGATTGCACACCAGCATTATTCGCCGGGCCGCCGGTATGATCAATCGGGTCTCCCCGGAAGGCGATATCGTGTTCACCGGCGGCGTGGCGAAAAATCCGTGCCTGTGCGCCCTGCTCGAAGAAAAATTGGGCCGCCGCATTCTAATCCCGGAGGACCCGCAGTTGGCCGGCGCTTTGGGAGCAGCGCTTTTGGCAAAAGGATGATCTTTTGTTTGATACACCTTCAAATTACTGATCCTGGCGGGAAATAATGCGCATAAACAATTGGTTATACAAAATATGTCGCCTGGGTCTTGGGGCCGTTTTTATATATGCCGGGAGCGTAAAACTCCTGGAGCCTAAAATGTTTGCCCTCTTGATTGACGCCTATGGTGTGGTCCCTGAAAGCCTGCTCATGCCCCTGGCCATTGCCTTGCCGGTCCTGGAGGTGGTTGCCGGGATCGGGCTGCTTTTCGACATTGAAGGAAGCCTTTCGGTAGTTACCGGTTTGCTGGTCCTGTTTGTCGCGGTTTTGAGCTACGGCGTCTGGATGGGACTTGACGTGGATTGTGGGTGCTTCGACCCGGAAAATTTTCAAGTCGCCGGGGCTTTGCACGGACTGAGGTCGTCCCTCTACCGTGATTCGGTCATGCTTGCGGGAACTGTTTTCATGTATACGTGGCGCCGATACCGCTCTATTCAACCTGTCAGGATAACGCAATTGATGAAGCGCAGAAGATGAAAAAGAGGCAGAAAAAGGGGCGTTTTATGAGGATGCTTCCTTTTCCGGTCAGGTCAGGCGATTCAACTCGGCCCGGCTCAGCGTGATTTTCGCCTCGGCAAGCCTTTTGTAATATTTCTTGATTTTCAAGGCGTCATTGGCCACTATGGCTTTGACCAGGTCGCCTTCCAGTTCAGCCACTTCAAGGAGTTTGTAATAATCCAGAGACTCCTTGAAATGAGCCAAAACAATCAAGCCGGTTAAGATCGGATGATTATTGGTGACATTGGCGTCCTTGAAAGTCAAGCCGTGTTCCAGTTCCACTTCAAGCCCGACGCGAAACTGCTCGACATCAATCTCCATTCCCTCTACGTTTACCTCGGACAGAATGATTTCAGCCTCCTTGGCAGAAATCTCAGGTTCTTTAAGTGCTGTCCAATCGCTGATATTGAGTTCCCGGCAGACCCTCTTCACCTCTTCAACCGTTATGTATTCTGGCAGCTTCATAATATTACCTCTCTTAACCTCTTTAAAATCAACAGTTCATTCGCGACTATCTCAAAATTAGTGCTTGGGGCTAAATGGTGTAGAAAGAAAATTTAACCCACAGGAATATATTAAATATTTCAACGATTTAAATTTTCAACGACCATGGGTCAGGGTAAATGAATTTTTTTTTGAGATGGCTTCTATCCAGATTTTATCCGCAATCTGGCATAGTATCAACTTTATGTGCCCGCAGCGGTGTAATTTCTGATTTTGATAATAAAAATTTTAGTGAAGTTATGTTTTTTTGTCAATCCCGCAGGTCGCATCCGGATACACCGGGCAGTGCATTGAGCCTGGCCATGAGCTCGATTAAATGACGAAACCATTAAAAGGCCTTATTTTGTAAAAAACACGGCCTTCCGGTTGAAATGAGCAGTTTCATAATTTACATTTTTATAGATAGAGACCCTGAAAAATGAGTAATTTTGTTGAAATCGCGGAACCTGACGATGGGTTCGGCTAAAGGATGAAGTCCTTAAGAGGTCTCTGACACAAATTTTTATAAGGAGACAAGTTATGTCAAAGACGGAAGAGAATCTTAAAGAGGCCTTTGCCGGTGAATCTCAGGCGAACAGGAAATATCTTGCCTTTGCCAAACAGGCTGAAAAGGACGGATATCCGCAGGCGGCCAAGCTTTTCAGGGCGGCGGCAGAGGCCGAAACAGTTCACGCACATGCGCATCTGCGAACGCTGGGTGGAGTGAAAAGCACGGCTGACAATCTAGCGGAAGCCATCGCCGGTGAAACCTTTGAATTCAAAAAAATGTATCCGGTCATGCTAGAGGCGGCCAGGGCGGAGGGTGAAAAATCTGCGGAGCGAAGCTTCACCTATGCCAACAAGGTGGAGGCGGTTCATGCCGAGCTTTACCAGAAGGCGCTGGATAACCTGGAAAACCTGCCGGAAGCGGATTACTATGTCTGTCCGGTCTGCGGGTATACCTGTGAGGACGAGCCGCCTGATACCTGTCCGGTCTGCGGGTCAAAGTCCAAGGCGTTTTTCAAGGTGGATTGACTTTTTTAAGCATAACATGCCGGCGAGGCCGGCCGGTTGCCAGGTACAAAATTTATAGAGACCCGGCCCGTTTTTACGCTTCGGCCCATTCTTTCAACGTAGTGATTTCCTTGGAAAGGTCTTCCACCCCGGGATTGACCTCTATCGAAATGCTGCCCTGGTAGTTAAGGTCGCGCAGCCGCTTTATGCAGGATTCCAGATCGATAATTCCATCCAGAAGGCCGAGATGCTGGTCATAGGCGCCGTAATTATTGTGCAGGTGAATATTATCGAGATGCTCCGAGCAGACCTCAAGAGCGTCGGCCATGGTCCCGAATTCCTTGTAAGGCGCTTCTTTCTGCGATGCCTTCGGAAAGTTGGCGTGACCTGTATCAAAGGTCATGGCCACGGGCAGACCTTCTGTTTTCAGCGAGTTGATCATCTTGAGGCACTGTGTGATGTCGTGCAGATTGGCGGCGTTTTCAATGGAAAGCGTGAGGCCTGATCCTTCGCAGAGGCGCGCCAGGCGGCTGAAGGCCAGAAAGTTCCGGTGCGGCTCCCGGTCCGTGGCCAGTCCTTCGGTGCTGCCGGTGGCGTGCACAACTGCGTAGTCCAGCTTGAGCCGCTTGGCGATCTCAACGGCCATCTGCATCTGATCCATGGCGTCCTCGCGAACCCGGCGATTTACAGCGATGACGTTTAAATTATAAAAAGGAAGGTGACCTCCTTTGCGCGGGAAGTGCTTGAGGAAATCTTCCAGCTCCGCAAGCTCCTCCTCTTTATACTCCCATGGATAGGGGGCATGGCGTCCGCCGACACCTTCCAGGATGATCTCGATGCTGGTCAGGTCAAACTGCTCCCTGAGCTTGAGAGCCACTTCCCTGGCCTCGCTTCGAGAACGGCTGTTGTGATCAATGCTGCTCATGCTGAAACCAAGATGCATGTTCCCCTCCGTCTTTTAAACTACTGCAAATTCGGCCGATGAAAAAATTTTTAAAACAATTACCACGTTCGAAAACATACCACAACGAAAAACTCAATTTCTTCGCTGGTTGCGTGGCGTAACAGCGGGGTCGGCCAGGCTGTCTTTATCGGCGTCAGAGCTTAGATAGATGTTCCACCACTTGTAGTAGGTTTTACGTGATATGCCACAATTCTTACAAGCTCGGCTGACGCTGCCTAATTCCCTGGCCTCGATAAACCAATTTAATCTTCGCCTAATCTGTTCTTCTCTGGTAAATTGCATCCTATGGGTAACCTCCATTGTGAGTGATGTAACTTTGATGGAGCTACATCAGTATACACCTTCGGAGTGTTACCCATGTTTTAAAACTACATAATATTTAATCATTTTTTTCTTGATAAAGCCGGCTAGGCATGTTATAGAATTTTTCAAGCAATACCCATAAGATTTCATACAGGCAGGGCGCTTAACCATATGTATTGGGCAATTGAAGCTTAATAGCAAAGTGGTGGGTCTGCGTATTTTAGTATGAGGATACAAATATGTTAGTTCGGCCATCGCCCGAACTCCAGATAACCAACATTAACCTTAGACAAGACTAAAAAGGTGAGCGGGGTGTTAGGGGCAAAAATTAATTGCACCATCATCAAAACTGATTAATTTAAGGGGGACAAAATGACGAAAGCAGATCTAGTAGCAAAAATCGCAGCTGACACCAAACTGACCAAGGCCGACTCTGAAAGGGCGCTGAATGCCTTTCTGAGCAACGTAACCAAAACCCTTAAAAAAGAAGGTAAGCTGGCCTTAACA
The DNA here is from genome assembly GCA_964629485.1 of uncultured Thermodesulfobacteriota bacterium. Taxonomy (GTDB): domain Bacteria; phylum Desulfobacterota; class Desulfarculia; order Adiutricales; family JAFDHD01; genus JAFDHD01. Next base: position 10,794 of record CAZVRN010000023.1, read on the forward strand.
GGCTTCGGGACCTTTGAAGTAAGCAAGAGAAAGAGAAGAAAGGGCCGCAATCCCCAAACAGGCGAGGTCATCACTATCAAAGCCAGAAAAGTCGTTAAATTCAAACCGGGAAAGGTCTTGAAAAACAGTATCAAGTAATAGTCGTCATTTTTGAATTCTTAAGGCGGTGCTTCGGTGGCCGCCTTTTTTGCTTTTTGCAATTGACCGCACGGTCAGGGAAAGACAAGACTGCCAAACGAGACCAGCCCCTGGCCGGTTTCGTCGACCCACTGCTCATAGGATAAAAGTTGGGCTGAAGCGCCGTCGAGTAAACGAAGCATGGTATAGAGAGGGGCCAGTCCGCAGACATGAGTCCGGTCTTTTTCCCGGGCAACTTTGAGATAAAAATCCGCAGCCTTCCCTTCGGTCACCAGGCCAAGCAGGTCAAGATCATGGTCCCGTATTTCATCCTGAACGGCCTTGGTAACTCTGAAATTGTCACCGAACTGGGGGCCGACATGGCTGAGGTCCACACTGGCCAGGATCATGACCCGGCCGTTTGATTTCTCCCATGCGTGCAGCAAATCTTTCAAGATATCAACCGCGGTGCGATAGGCCTCGACATCCTCCGGCCGGCGGCCTGTTTCTATGAGTTCATAAAAAGATCCGCACAGCAGCGGCAAGACCTTGATCTCTTTGTTTTGCCTGAAAGAATTTTTCAGCCAGACCGCCTGAAACTCAATAGAGTGTTCTCCGCGGTGAACAAACTCGTCCGCCTTTAGGCCCGGTCCGGCGCGGTTAATAAAATCACGGGCCAGATCTTTTTCACATGGAATCGCCCCAAAGGGGGTTTCAAAATCCTTGTCACAGAGCACGAGGAAGTTTTCGGTTGGGCTGTGTGCGGTGCCCAGGATGACAACCAGGGCGGGAGGGGCTGTACCTCTGAGCCGGCTGTAGGACCAGGCATAGCAGGGCCCGCCGCGGCCAAAATCAATATGCGGGGCAACGAGACCGCGTGGAGGCTCCGCCGCTGAAAACTCCTGATCGAACCCGGGTCCGGAAGGGTGATCATAGTATGATTCGAGCTGACGGGCCAGGGCTTCCGTGTCGGCTTCATACGATTGTCCGGCCAGAATCGCCGGGCGGGTGCTCAGCGCGGCGAAGTGAGCTTTCAATTCCGCCAGGAAACGGTCAAATCGTTCACCTTCCAGGAAAAGATGTTCATCAAGATGTTTAATCAGGGCTTCAATACTTTCAAGCGACACCAATTGGCCGAAGCGGCGCATCCACTCGGCCTGGATATCCCGCAGGTCATTTTTTCCGTTCAGCATGGCCAGAACAAACCCTGCGTCTGCTTGCAGAAAAAGAGCCTGGGGTGCGATACGGTTCGGATCACGCAGGCAGATGGCCTCTTTCCCCTGAATTTGCACCGGCAGCACCTCAATCGGCCTCAACAGGGGTTGCCAGTTTCTCCCCTTGAGAGTGTCCTTCGATTCTGTTATCATTGTTTTAATCTCCCCGCTGCAGGCTTTTTGGAGTGGAGGTATGAGTTCCGAATATAATTATTACAATATTCTGGGCGTTGATCAAGACGCTTCAGAGGAAAACATAAAACACGCTTACAGAAAGCTGGCCTTGAAGTACCACCCGGACAGGAATCCGGGCGATCAGGAGGCTGAAGAACAATTCAAGGCAATTAATGCGGCTTATGCCGTTTTGATAGATCCGCACAAACGCGCCGAGTATGATAGAACCCTGGCTTCGGGGTTTGATTTCGAGCCCGGACGTGATTCCGGATTTGCATACACCCAGGAAGACATCTTGAGGGAATTCTTTGGCAGTCCCGCGGCCCGCCAGGCCTTCCGGGACTTAAGTGAAGAATTCAAAC
>CAZVRN010000023.1:12670-16191 GCA_964629485.1 uncultured Thermodesulfobacteriota bacterium
GCTTTGGTTTTCGTTTTGACGAAAATTTTCTTAAGCGTCATTTCTTCGGCGGACGAGGCTTTATATTCGGGGGTGTCATTTTTACAGGTCCCTTTTTCGGCCGGACGCAGCGGAGGCAGGGGCCCGAAGGCAGGACCGATTTTTCGAAGATAACTCCTGAAAAGCGAACTTCAAAAAAAACCGGGAGCCTGCCTGGATTTTGGAGCCGGGTCGGCCAGGCCGTCAAACAGAAAGCTCAGCAACTTCTTAATCCATCTGCTCCGCCCGCCTTGACCGACGAACCGGATATTCATTATAATTTGACCATCTCCCAGGTCCAGGCCGACTCAGGTATGCAGGCCCAAGTCACCTTTAACCGCGATGGAAAAACCCAAAAAGTATCGGTTCGCATTCCGCCCGGCACAAAAAACGGCACCCGGCTTCGTTTAAAAAGTATGGGCCACCACCGGCCCAATGGAAGCAGCGGAGACCTTTTTCTTCACGTCCGGATTTCAGCCTGAGTCTCGTCTTCTTTTTCGGCCAGCAGGGTCTGCACTTCCTTTAAGGCCCGCAAGGCCGGATGGTATTGAGGGTCCAGCTCAAGGGCGCGTTTGAAGGCGGCCGCGGCTTCATCCAGCCTGCCTTGTTCCCGGATCACCTGCCCTAAATTGTAATGAACCTCCCGGCTCTGGCCGCCCATTTCCAAGGCCCGGCCATACTCGACTTCCGCTTCCGCCAGGTTCCCCACCCCGTAAAGGGCTCTGGCCAGGCGCTCCCGGTAGGTCGGGTTTGTCTGGTCTAGTTCAACGCTTTGCCTGGTCAGGGAAAGCGCTACTTCCGGGTCAGTGCCTCTATCCATAAATAAGACCCCGAGCTGGCTCATGGAAGCCGCATCCCTGGGATCGAATCTTACCGCGGCCTTTAAGGCCCTGATGGCCTCCTCGTCTCTGCCTGCCCGCAATAAACTCTCGCCTAAATATTTATACAGCACCGGACGGCTGCCTTCGACTTTCTCGGCCCGGCTGAAACTCTCAACCGCCTCATCGACTCTGCCCACTTCCAGGGCGACCACGCCCATTTGAAAGAGCGCATCAAAATTCTGTCCGTCAATTTCAACGGCCCGGCGAAAGCTTTCCAGGGCCTCCTCGGGCCGGCCGGCCATGGAAAGGGCGAAACCCCGGTTAAAGTGCGCCATCAGATTCCGGGGGTCCAGGTCTAAAACGCGCTGAAAACATTCAAGGGCCTGGTCTACCTGGTGCTCATGGCCATAACAAACCCCGAGACTGTTGAGTACGTTCACATCGTCCGGGTCCAGGGTTAAAGCCTTCTCGAACTCCGCGATCGCCTCCTTGAGGTCCCCTGACGCAAAAAATTTGTCACCGCTGATATTCAGGCTCACTGCGTCAAAGGTCGCCTTTGAAGCAGGCCCGAAAAAGGAGGCGTGTTCCAGCGCTTTCTGAGCATTTGTCAGTATTTCAGGAGGAGAAAAGGAACCGCACGGGTACAAGGCCAGGCCCAGCGAGGCGGTTTGAGAATTTCGGGTTTTTATCTTGTCAAGCCACGTCTCAACCAAGGTCTCGGCCGCTGATTTGTCCAGATCGGGACAAAAAACCGCCAGGCAGTCAGCGCTGAAGCGGCCGGTCAGGGCTCCTTCAGGCATATCTTCCTGAAGAAGATCATACAGCGCTTTTATTTTCTGGTCGCTCAAAAGGCGCCCCATGGTCTGGCGATAGCTGTCATACCCGTCCACACGAATGAGGATGATGGCGAACTTGTCCTGCCCCTGAAGGCGATTGTCAAGCTGTCTCACAAAATTAAAATGTGCCGGGATGCCAAGCAGGGGATCCAACCGCTCTTTTTCTTCCAGGATCGCTGCGGCCCAATCCTCTCCTGCTTTTTGACTCAGCCTGAGCGTATCACCTGGTTTAACCATGTTCAGGGGGTTGAGGAGATTAATCGTCCGACCGACAGAGAAGTCATCCTCAACTTCAGAGAGAACCACCTCTCCCTTGTAGTTAAGATCATTATCCGAAACGATTTCGCTTAACGTGAAAACCTGGCCGACCCGGGCTCCCGCGGTCCGGCCGATATTAATCACAACGCGATTGAGCGGCAGTACCTGGACAATGCGCGCGCCCTGTTTAAGGATGTCGGCATAAGTAAAAATGGATTTTTCTTTGTCGTTCAGGGCCTGCCGGAGAGCCAATTCAGCTTTCAGGGTCAGGGCCTCGGCCAAATCAGTCTCATTTCCGGTCACCGCATCTGCCTGGCCGAACTCATCGGTAAAATCAACTGGATACCCTGCCAGCCCGAAGCCGAGTTTCAACCGGGGCAGCTTCTGACTCTCAAAAGACTCGGGAAGATCTTGAATGGCCTTTGCCGCTTCAAGTCCAGCCTGAAGGTCCTGATGCGGCATAATCAGGCCCAGTCGTCCTGAAGAGAGTCGCGCAGCGCAGCCAGAGGGCGATGCTGCGGCCAGCAGTTTCCGGGAAACCGCCCGTAAAGCCCGATCAGCTTCAATACGGCCGTGGGTGGCGGTCAGGTCGCTGAACTGGTCGATTTCCACCAGCAGCAGAGTGAGGCCCGGGAAGACCCCTTCCTCGCTGAAGCTCAACGGTTTGGGAAACTTTTGACCATCGCCGCGCCCGAGCAGGGACTTCAGTTCCCGGTTGAGGTAGCCCTGAAAGTAGTAATCGTTGTATAGGCCGGTCTCGCGGTCAGTAATATTAATTTTATAAAGAAGAATTTTTTCGAGAGACTGTTTGACGGCCAGGAGTATGAGCGGATAAGCGTCTTCAGGCAAATCAAAACCTTCCAACATGGAAATGCTGACCAGGGCCAAGGAGCGTCCGTCATAGATGACAGGAAGATGAAGACGCCGGGATACATGCTCGTAAAGAACTTTTTTTTCTGTCAAAGCCTCGCGCTGAGCCTCATCCAGCCTCGTTTCCTGACCGGGGTTATCGAGCAGATGAACCCTGAAATCTTCACCCTTCAGCACCAGGCCCAAGTCATCAATAAGAATCCGCGCGTAACGGGCGATATCTTCCACTTCCAGATCAATCCCGTGTCTCTTGAAAAACTCTTTCATTCTTTCTCTCCGGCGGCCAGGCCGGTCAAGGCCCGGATCAGAAAAACAATATCTCCCTGTCTCAAGGTCCGAACGTCCAGAACCAGGCGATCGTCTTCTATGCGGCCGATAATCGGCACGGGCTGTTCGCGGAACCACGCCTCTAAATGATTTACAGACATATCCCGGGGGAGAAGCCTCACCAGGCGCGTTTTAAGCTCCTGAACAGGCAGGGCCCCTCCACCGATCTTGGAATACCCGTCGGCCAGGTCCACTTCCACCCGTTCCCCGGCGGCCGCGGCCAGCTTCCGCTTCAGGCGTGCCGCCCGGCCGCGAAGTTCGCGGTAGCCCGTGGTGATCATCCGCAGGATGGGAATTTCTTTCATGGCCTTTTCTTCATCGAAATAAAGCCGCAGAGTCGCTTCCAGAGAAGCCAGGGTAAACTTGTCGATCCTTAAGGCCCGATTGAGCG
>CAZVRN010000024.1:0-15715 GCA_964629485.1 uncultured Thermodesulfobacteriota bacterium
TATCTTTAATGAACCCTCGATCAGCCCCAAAGCATCTTGAATAAAATGCTGGTTATCATGGTTATGTCTTAGGACATCCGTTTTGTTCCTGGCCAGTTTTTGAGCTGCTTTCCTGAGCTCCCCGGACCATGGTTCCCGAAGGTGCCTGGCTAGCTGCGCCAAGGTCGGCAGCGGATTCGTGTTCAGACCGAGCCTTTGTGCGAGTGTCTTTATTTCTATTGCTAACGGTTCAATGAGGATTTTGATGTCCAGAACCGTGTCTTCCTTCTTTTTGGTGGTTTCCTGGAGTTTTTCCAGATTCAGTTCAATCAAGTATTTTTGCTCTTGTTCCAGAAGCTTGGAGAGCTTCTGGTAATGGCTGACCTGGCTTTTTAATAAATTCAATAAGCTGTCAATGGTCTGCCGCATCACTTAGACCCTTTCATTGAAAAGAGGAATGAAAGTTGATGAGCTTAACTTTAGAAAATTCATACCCTTGTATCCACGTCCAGTACGCATTATACCGTTACCCGGAAACAAAGCAGGCTGTGATTTTATCTCCCCTGACTTGATGTCTGGTTCCATATTACTCTTACGGAGCAATTGCTTATACAACATGCGGCCTAACCCAATGCCCTGACCCTGCGAGAGAAAGGTTGAGACTTGCTGGTCAAACATGGAATTATAAATGTTCCGGCCGGCTGATTTGGGAAGCAGGTCGCTTTCAAAAATCGTTTTTCGTAATGTTTTTAATAAGCTGTCAATAAAAAGGCTCTCCACCTCTGAACAGCACTCCCGCAGCTTATTTAATCGCTTTGAATCGGCGGCTCTTCCGTTCACTTTCGTTTTAAACGAGGGCGAATTGGCCAAAGCGGGTTTTGACTGTAGTTCTATCATCAGATGATCTCCAACTCGGCGTTTAAGGCGCCGGCCGCTTTAATGGCTTGAAAGATGACTATTAAATCACGAGGCGTCGCTCCGATAGCGTTTAGCGCGCGAACCAGATCATTTATGGTGGGTTCTGTTTTTAAGATAATTAATTTCTGTTTTCCCTCTTTTACCTGGATTTGAGTTTCCGGCGTCACCACTGTTGCAGCCCCTCGAGGAGCAAGGGGCGGCGGTTGGCTAACTTGAGCTCCTTCCTTGATCTGGATTGAAAGAGCGCCATGGGCCACGGCCACGGTTGAGATGCGGACATTCTCACCAATGACAATGGTACCGGTTCGTTCGTCGATAATGACTTTAGCCACAGAGTCAGGTTTGATTTTCAGATTTTCCAGCTCCGCGACCATTACGGCCATGTTGTTTCTGTATTTTTGCGGTACAACGAAATTAACCGTGGCCGAATCAAGGGGACGAGCCAGTGAGCCGGGCAGCTTTTTTTTGATGAGATCAGCAATCCTGAGAGCCGTGGTAAAGTCCGGCTGATTCAGTTTGATGTTCATATTGTGTTTGCCGGACCAGTGGATTGGTACTTCACGCTCCACAATAGCCCCCTGGCTGATACGACCGACCGTTGGATGGTTTTTTTGAACACCGGCAGCGGCCCCGGTTACGGCGAATCCCCCGATACTGATTGCTCCCTGCGCCATGGCATAAACCTTTCCGTCAACACCGGACAAGGGAGTAGCCAAGAGAGTTCCTCCTTGCAGGCTGGTGGCGTCTCCCAGTGAGGAAATTAAAACATCTATTTTACTGCCTACCCTTACGAATGGCGGCATGGTTGCGGTAACCATTACTGCAGCCACGTTTTTGACGCGTATCTGTTGAGGCGATACTTGAATACCCATGTTTTTGAGCATGTTGGCCAGCGACTGCATGGTAAAGGTAGTGCCGCTTTTGTCGCCCGTGCCGTTGAGGCCGACTATAAGGCCATAGCCGATCAGTTGGTTGGAACGAACTCCCTCAAAAGATGCTATATCCTTCAGGCGCGTGCCCCATACGCCGGAAGCCTGAAGAATAAGAATTGAACTGACGATCAGAATGAGTAATGTTTTTTTAAACATCATGAAGTTTCGCCTTCTTGCCGCTAAAAGGGCCAGATTTTACTTAAAAACCTGGCCAGCCAGCCTGGACGCTGCTCGGCGGTGAGCACACCTTTCCCCGTATAGGTGATCCTGGCATCGGCGATGTAAGTGGACAGGACCGTGTTGTCAGACGATATATCAGACGGCCTGACAATTCCTTCCAGGATAATGTATTGTTTCTCAAAGTTTACCGTGATCTCCCGGGTGCCTCGGATAGACAGATCGCCGTTGGGGAGCACCCCGACAACCCTGGCCGAGATTTGGGCTGTCATGTTTTCTTGGCGGCTTGTTTTGCCTGAGCTGTCAAACTTTGATGAATATTTGGCTCCCAGCAAACTAGAGGGGTTAAACGTACCGCCGCTGTAATGAGGGATTTGTGTTTGAAATCCCAAAAGGTTTGAGATACCAGCGCTCAAACTGTGTTCTCTCTGTATATTTGTCCCGGCTTTTTTGGAGGCCTTGGAAGTTTCCACGATATTTATGGTAACTATATCGCCAATCTTATATGCTTTCAGGTCACGGTAAAAATCTGTCATGGAAGCTTCAGAAAACAAAGAACCCTCTGTACGTGGAGGAGGAGCAGGGGGTTTTGGATTGGAAGAAATGTATTCAGGGTTCGGCTTGACGGCCAGAGATTTTGCTCCGCCGCCGCATCCGGCTGTCATTAAGAGAAAAATAGTCAAGATGATTGGAAGAATAACCATTGCTTTTTTCATCGGCTGTCTCCCCATGCGCTGTATAAGTCAACTCGAGCCAAGTTTGGGCTAACGAGTCTGGCCGTGACAACTTTCTTACTGTCGAGGTTAAGTACGGGTATCCTGTCTCCTATGGCACCATCCTTTTTGGCTTTGCCTATCGTACTGACGCGCAGTGTCCCGGCATCAACCATAATGGTGATAATGTCACCTTTTTTTACGTCTATACGCTTACTTAAATCTCTGCTTAGAATCGGCTCTCCCGGAAGTATACGGACCCGGCGGCATACCTGGCCCACGGCTTGTTCCGGGCTGTTCAGGCCGGGCTGTCTTAATCTGGATAGATTGAAACGAGCCATTTTTACATCACTGTCTCTAATAACCTGGCCTTTTTCTATGGTTTGAGCGGCTATCAAAATTTTTTCAAAAAGGTTGATTTGCCCGATGACCCTGACATTACCCGCTTCCACGCCGTCCACAAAAAAATAAATGATGAGAGTTAGACGGCTCGGATTGGCAGAAGGGCAGGGGACTATTTTGTAGGTTAATGACCCTGCTGGAAGACAGGGAAGTTTTCCCGTTTGCAGTTTTACCAGTTCCCAGTCCCGCTCTCGATAAGCAGTATTGACGGTGAGATAGTCTTTGAAAATTTTTTTAATCAATTTACGCTTAATGATCTGAGACTCCCGGGTGACTTTCACCATTCGGGGCAAACTCCACCCGGCCAGACTCAGAGGCAACCCTGTGATTTGAAGGCGCCGAGTAATATAATCTTTCCTGATATTGATGGACTGCCCGGGGCTGGGCGCTTTGGCGATATACACCTCGCTCAGGTCCTTTTTAAGAGCGCTGTCCGGACCTTTTATTATCGCTATATCCCTGAGGAAAATTTTTTCGCTCTTTACCCGGGCCTTGGTTTTAACAGTGACAGATAAATTATATTCCTGTGCCGCTGTTGAGGCGCCGGATGCGAAAAAGAGCACCGCAAGAGCCGTTGCCAAAGTTCTGATTACAATCTGAGCAGGAGACATGGGTGATCCTTAAGTACTATCCTAACGTTTGACATTAACCGCAATGCTAAGCATCTCGTCTGCAGACTGTATGGCTTTTGAGTTGATTTCGTAAGCCCGCTGCGCCACGATCATGTTGACCATTTCTGTGACTACGTCCACGTTGGACATCTCAATGAATCCCTGAGCTATCGTTCCGTAGCCTTCTTCACCCGGATTGCCTTCAACCGGGTCTCCCGAGGCTGCTGTCTGCGAGTAAAGATTTTTCCCCAAGGCATAGAGCCCGCCTGGGTTTTGGAATCGAACGAGCGTAATCCGGGCGCTGGCCAGTTCATTACCGTTGGCATCCACAGCTGTGATATTCCCGCCTGAATCTATATTTATCTGCACTGTTTCAGCAGGCACTACGAATTCAGGCTGAAGCGGATTGCCTTCCGCGTCAACAATGGTTCCGGTACTGTCCAATTTAAAGGAACCAGCCCTCGTGTATACGCTTTCTCCGTTTCTCAGCAGCTCGAAAAATCCTTTTCCCTCTATGGCCAGGTCTAAGTTTTGCTCCGTTTGCTGATAATCACCCTGCGTGAACAGCTTTTGTACGGAAATGGGCTTTACACCCATTCCTATCTGAATTCCGACTGGAATCTGCTGCCCGGCGGCTGTCTCCGTACCTGGGACCCGCAGGGTCTGGTAAAGCAAATCCTGAAATTCGGGCCGGCTTTTTTTAAAGCCGACCGTGTTTACGTTAGCTAGATTGTGGGCTATGACGTCCAGGTTGAGTTGCTGGGCGTTCATACCGGTGGCCGCTGTCCATAACCCTCTCATCATGGTTTTTCTCTCCCCTGATCGCCTAAATTAAGCTTCCTACTTGATTGATAACTTTAGAGTCAGCGTCTTCGAATGCGTGAATCAACTTTTGATAAGCTTCATAAGTTCTGGTGGTATCAATCAGGTTGATCATCGAAGTTACAGCACTGACATTTGACATCTCCAGATAACCCTGTTCGATACTTGTTTTTTCGGCTGTTTTTCCGGTTATTTGGGGATTTACGGGTACAAAGTAATTATTGCCTTCCTTTTTCAAGGCCTTCAGGTCTTCGAATTCAGTGATTTCAATCGTTCCGACACTCTGGTTATCGGCCAAAACTTCCCCGTTCGGTTCAATGATTACTTCCTTGGCGTCTCCGGGTATATTCAACTCTCCCTGAACTGGATATCCATCCTGACTGACAAGTGTCCCTTCACTGGTCAGTGTAAAAGCACCGTTACGGGTGTAGCGAATTCCAAAGGGAGTTTTGATTTGAAAAAAACCAGGTCCGTTTAGGGCCAGATCAAAGGTGCCGCCGGTCTTTCGCAACTGGCCTTGGCTGAAGTCAGGGCTGGTGGCTTTGAGCATATAATCCCTGAATATAGGTATGTCCTTTTTAAAGCCCGGGGTGTTGGTATTTGCAAGATTATTGGCGATTATATTAAGCCGATATTCCTGGGCCAGGCTTCCGACGACGCTTCTGAATATGTTGTTTAATCGCATTCTTTCCCCGGTAATGAAAAGTTTTTCTTTTATTCAAAGAACTGAGCAAATAGCGTGCCATGCAAAAAATCATGGCCAAAGTGAATTCAGCAATGTATTAATTGTATTCTATCTGTTTGATATTATTTGTTTTTAATTAACAGCTCACGTTCGGGCCTTCAAGCGTATCTCAAGAGAGTTGTTAGAAAAATTTGCCTACCGGCCGTACCTTTTTGTTCCTTTAATTTCAGAGTGATCCTCGTCAAAAAAAGGTGAATATGCATACCTGCCTATTTATCGGCATACTTCATAAAAAATTTGATTTTATTTGAGTATTACTTTAGATAAATTTAAACAAAAGTATTAGGCTTGAAGCTTATATCCCTACGTCAAGACCTCTTAAGAACGAGTGACTTTGTGGAAATTATGGAAGGCGAAAATTTAACCTGGATAATCATCGTGAAGAAAGTGAACACTCCAAAGTATACTTATAATTAAAGACTGAACTGCTTCTCCAGGTCCAAAATCAGCTCCACCTCACCCCGATGCAGGTGCGCGGCGCGGGCAATCTCCTCAGTACTATATCCCTTTGCTGCAAGTTTCAAAACTAAGGCTCTGCTTTCGGGAGCGGCCGGATTGTTCTTATCAAAAGGCAGGACAGAGAGATGATTCTGCGCGGTTTCGGAGATACGTTTTTCCGCTTCTTCTATAAGCTGGTTCATCTCGTTAATTTTTCGTTCCAGTTTTAAGAGCAGGCTCAGGCTGAGTTCTTTTTTCTGCTTCAAATTTTCGGTGAATTGCTCTGAAAGCCTTTCCGATTCGGTGATAAATTGATTGATGCTTTCTTCCAGGTGTTCCGGGTTGAGGATTTTGGCGCCCCTGAGACGGTGCAGCCGTGCGAAAAAGATAATGATAAGGATCAGCAGGAGACCCTCTAAAATAATTTGAAAAGTTAGCCATAATTGAAGAGTTGACGTGCCCATTAACTATCTATTACTCCTGTGCGCTTCAGATAAGAACGTCCACGATTTTTCCGGCGTCGTCTTTTTCTTTACCCGCTGAGTCCTCAGCATTGTCGTGTTCTTTTGCCGGTTTCATTTGTTTTTGCTCGGGTGTATTTTTTTTCTCTCTTTTTTCGTTATCTACTGGTTTTATTTCTTTTGTGTTGTTAGTTGTTTGAATGGATTCCGTTCGTTTGCGGTGCTCTTCGGCTTCCTGGACCGCTGCATATCGCTGGGTCTGATCCGGGTTTTGTTGTTCCGCCTGCTGAGCCTTCTCCACGTTAGGAGTCTGGATCAGAATAAGATTCATTTCATCCAGCGAAGCCAAGATGCCTCCCTATACTATCAGGAACTCCTGGAATAATACTTTTTTTACCCGGCCTCGGGTTAGTGCGGAGTTGATCAGTTTGGCGATTTCCTGTTGCAGAGACAGCAGAGCCGCTCGCTTGTTCAGGTCAATCAAACCGCGTCCTTGAAGAAAGCGATAGATCAAGTCCCGCATGATAACTCGTTGTTTTTCGAATTCATTTTTGGCCTCCAGGCCGGAAAAACTCAGTGTTATGGTTAGCTTAAGGATCACTTCTCGCCCGGAGGAATTGTAATCCACCAAAAAAGGCTTCAATTTTGCTAACAGGTTCTGCTTCGGCTGTACAAGGGGTTGCGTTTTTGTCACTCCCTTCTGCCTGGTGTGGTTCAGGGCAAGGATAAGACCAACTAGGATCAGGATGACCGCCAGAGCGGTGCCCACCCCTACCAGGAATAATTTGAACCTGGGTATTTTTACTCTGGAAGTCGGCGGCGCCTCTTCCTCTATTTCAGCAGGCGCCTCTCCTTCAGGTCTTGATTCCTCTTCCGTGTCTAATTCGTCAGATAGTTCCTCAATGTCCAACTCGACTTTTTTGATCGACCTTTGCTTCTCATCTTGCAGGAGTATTTCATCGGAGAGTGCTGCTGGTTCCGGAATTTGGTCATCCGTCATCTCATCTGGGTTCAGATCGCTTATTTGATTATGCTCTTCTTCAGTCACGGTCTTTATTTCGCCAGGTTTTCAAAGTAATTTCTGAGCCGGGCGCGCAGTCTTGTAATGGCCTTTGTATGAAGTTGGCTGATCCGGGATTCGGTATAATCCAGGATATCCCCAATCTCTTTCATGGTTAATTCTTCATAGTAATACATCGAGACAACCAGTTTTTCCTTTTCCGGTAACTTTTCGATGTTTTGGGCTAGAACGTTTTTGATTTCACGTATGCTGAGTTCGGTTAAGGGGTCATTGCTTGATTCCTCTGTCAGCAGGCCAAAGAGATCGTTGTGTTTACTGCCTTGCAGATTACCGAAAAAAGTATCTATGTTCAAAACACTCGCGCTTTTAACCTTGTCCAGTAGACGATAGAAATCTTCAAGCGACAACCCCATGTTCTCAGCCACCTCTTCATCGGTCGCCGCTCTGCCCAACTGCTTTTCGAGCGTCTGGTACGCTTTTTCCAGTTGGCTGGATTTTTTGCGGATTGATCGTGGCACCCAATCCATGGACCGTAATTCATCTAGAATCGCTCCCTTAATCCGAAATTCAGCATAAGTTTTAAACAATATCTTCCGGTTAGGATCAAACTTATCAATAGCGTCAATCAGGCCCAAGACGCCGGAACTAATTAAATCTTCGCGAGAGATATGGTCAGGCAAACGTAAAGCCAAGCGTTCGGCGATGTAGCGGATGAGCGGAGCGTACTTTTCAATGTACTCGGTTCGTTTCTCCTGGGAGAGGCTGGTCCACGAACCACGCCCTGGTTGTGGTAGCTTTTTAGATTGCTTGTAGATATAGTTTGTAGGCGTGGAAGACATTTTATATTTTCAGCAGCCTCTTCCATAAAAATTTAATATTGCCGTCCATGTTGTAATCCACCGGGACGCTTAAAATTCGTTTCGCCAGGTTCTTGAAGAACTTACTGCAGTCAGCAGAGGGATACATATTTAAAACTGCCTGTTGTTTCAGCACAGCCTTCGGGATGTATTCATCTCGAGGTATATAGCCCAGGTAATCCAGCGAGATAGAGGTCAGGTATTTATCCGCTACCGCGCCAAGCAGCATAAAAACGTCTTTGGCTTCTCTGGGACTGTCAGCAAGATTAACGAGAATGCTGAACTTTTTTACGTTGTATTTCGTGGTCATGACTTTGATCAGGGCATAAGCATCGGTGATCGAGGTGGGTTCCGGTGTCACAACGATAATGCGTTCCTGAGCAGCCATATTGAAGTACATAACATTGCCGCTAATTCCAGCTCCAGTATCAATCAACAGAAAATCCAGATCGGACTGGTAAGCATCAAGTTCGCTGAGCAGTCTCATCTTCTGCCCTTCGCCCAGATGGGCCATTTCCTGGATGCCTGAGCTGGCCGGCATTATTTTAATTCCGCTTGGTCCCTCGATAATGATTTCATCCAGCCTTTTGTCTCCGTTTAGGAGATGACTGATATTGTAGAGGACATTGAGGCCCAGTAGGACATCTATATTAGCCAGTCCCAAATCAGCATCCCAAACCAGAACCTCCTGCCTTTGCTGTGCCAAGGCAATGGCCAGGTTGGCGGTGATGTTGGTCTTGCCCACACCGCCCTTGCCGCTGGTTATGGCGATTGCACGGACCGGTTTACTTTTCGGTTCAGGAGTTTGATTAGCTTCTGCTTTCCGATTTCGCGTCATTAAAATTTCCTCTGCTTTCAAATGTTCATACTACTGGGAATAATGAGCTCCGCCAAACAGTTCAATGTCGCCGGAATGAGATCATCAGGCACTTTCTGGCCATTCGTTAAATAAGAAACTGGAACTTTATATTTTATCAGGTTACTGATCACGTTTCCATAACGATCTGTGGCGTCAATCATGGAAATAATCAATCCTTTAATCGGTAGATGACGAACCTGTTCTATGGTTGCACAAATATCTCTGCCCTTGGTAGTGGCGGAGACCACCAGGAGGACGATAGCGTCCTTTAGTTCATCAATTATATCGGCAAGTTCATCTAAATAGCCGGACTTTGAGAGAGTGCGGCCAGGTGTATCAACTAGAATTAGGTCCATGTCCTCAAAAAGTTCAACCCATTGTTTGAATTCATCTTTGCCTTGAGCCGCCTTAAAAGGTAGCCCCATGATGCGGGAAAAAGTCAAGAGTTGGTCAGCCGCTCCGAGACGAAATGTGTCAAGGCTGATTAAAGCCACTTTTTTCTTTTTTTGTAAAGACATCACTGCTGCCATCTTGACCAGGGTTGTGGTTTTGCCCACTCCGCAAGGGCCGAGCAGTATCACCACCTGCGATGGCCCGGTTTTACTGAAAAACTCGGCTGGGTCAGCTACCTTAAGCATGGACTTGAGCTTTGTTAAAAGGAGCTTCTTCGGCTCCGGGCCGTTGCCGTTGCCGTTGCCGTTAGCTGCTATCTGTTCAATTAAACTCCTGACCAGAAAGGGGTCTAATTCTGATTCTATCAGATCCCGGTATAGCTTGACTAGGTCCTTTCTGTTCCGAAGATGCTCGGACAATTTGGAACGGTAAGTCAGGTCCAAAAGCATTTCCTTGATTTGGCTAAGTTCTTCTTCCATTCCGTTATGTTTATATTGAGATTGTTGATCCGCCAAATGGCGATTCTCATCTTTTTGTGCATTTTTTATTTGGTTTTGGGTTGAGAGGTCTTTAAAGGTCGTGGAAGAAGGGTCGGCCACAGCCATGATTTCCACCGTGGGCGGCAGCCCGGGCTTATTCGGGATTTCTTTGGTGGAAAAGATAATCGCGTCAGGACCCAAGGCTTCTTTGACTTTGGCCAGGGCCGCTTGCATGTTGAATGCCTTGAAGCGTTTAACTTGCATCTTTCAGTTCCACTTCACCCAGGACTTTTATTTTGGTTGCGGGCGGAATTTCACTGTGCGACAGTATCACGAGATTAGGCAGGAACTGGGCGGTGAGTTTACGCAGGTGCCTGCGTATCAGCGGCGAACAGAGAATGATGGGTTGATAGTTCATTTGAACCAGACGTTCCAGAGATTTATTCAGGGTGGACAGTATTTTTTGACCTACTTCGGGATCAATAGACAGGTAAGCGCCTTGATCTACTTCAGAAAGAGACTTGGCCAACTTGTCTTCAATGTTTTTTCCCAGTGTCATAAGAGGCAGTTCTCCTTCAGGAGTTTGATACTGTCGGACAATAGAGCGTCCCAGCCTCTGACGGACATATTCAGTCAGTACATCCGTATCCTTGGTTAAGGCGGCGTAATCCGCCAGTGTTTCAAGAATCGTTTGTAAATCTCTGATGGAAACCCTCTCTTTCAGTAAATTCTGCAGCACTTTTTGAACCTGGCCCACATTAAGCAGGTCCGGGATCAATTCTTCAACGACCTTGCTGTTGGTTTGGGCCACATTGTCGATTAAAGCCTGAACATCTTGGCGGCTGATCAGTTCGTCGGCATGAGCACGGATTAATTCAGTGAGATGAGTCGCGATAACTGTGGTCAGATCTACAACGGTATAGCCCGCATATTGGGCTTCTTCCTTTTTATCTTCCGGAATCCAAAGAGCTGGCAGATTGAACGCGGGTTCCTTGGTTTTAATGCCTTCAATTTTCTTTTTCGCATCTCCGGGATCCATGGCCAGGAGGTAATTCAACATCAATTCCACTCGAGCGATCTCAATGCCTTTAATCAAGACGGAGTACTCACCGGGCTTGAGCTGAAGATTGTCGCGGACATGCATGGGCGGAACAACAAAACCCATTTCCAAGGCAAATTGACGGCGTATAGACCGAATACGCTCCAGCAGTTCACCGTTTTGTTCTTCATCAACAAGAGGTATCAAGCCATAGCCCACTTCCAGTTCCAGCACATCCAAGGGCAGAAGTGCTTCCACACGTTCCGGGCCGGCTGGCGCGGCCGCAGCTTCTTTTTCCGCTTTTTTTATTTTTTCGACTTCCAGGGTTCGCTTCGTGCGAATGGATGAAAGACCGATAAACGCAAAGACGCTGCCGAGCACCATAAAGGGAAGTTTGGGCAGCCCAGGCATCAACCCAAAAAGGAAGATAATCCCGCCAGCGGTGGCCATGGCCTGGGGGTGTTTGAAGAATTCGCTGGTTAATTCCCTGCTCATGATTTTTTCAGTGCCCGCGCGGCTAACGATAAGGCCGGCGGATGTGGAGACGATTAAGGCTGGAATTTGAGTGACCAGGCCGTCACCAACAGTAAGCACAGTATAGGTTTGAGCAGCGGTTTTTAAATCCATGCCCTGTTGAAGCACCCCGATGATCAGCCCGCCAATGATGTTGATTACGGTAATGATAAGACCGGCAATGGCATCACCGCGAACAAATTTAGATGCGCCGTCCATGGCCCCATAGAAGTCTGCCTCGCGGGCAATTTCGGCCCGGCGGCGTCTCGCTTCATCTTCATCAATAAGTCCGGCATTAAGATCCGCGTCGATAGCCATCTGTTTGCCGGGCATGGCGTCAAGGGTAAACCTGGCCGCCACCTCGGCAATACGCCCGGCACCTTTGGTGATGACTACAAAATTGATAATGACCAGGATTGCAAAGATAATCATGCCGACGAGATAATTTCCGCCGACGACAAAGCTGCCAAAAGCCTTAATGACCTGACCGGCAGCGGCCAGGCCTATTTCGCCCCTCAGTAGAATCAGCCTGGTTGAGGCCACGTTGAGCGAGAGCCTGAAGAGCGTAATCACGAGGAGCAGCGAAGGGAAGACGGAAAAATCCAGGGGCTTGAGGGTGTACATTGAGGTAAGAAGAATGATTATTCCCAGTGTAATATTGAAAGTAAGAAAAAAATCCAGCAGCGGGGTCGGCAGGGGCAGGATCATAATTCCCAGAATGGCCACCACACCGACTCCCAAGACGGCATCCTTAACTTCCACGGGTTTCCAGAATTTGACGGCTGCGTTGCCTGTTTGATTAGCCATTGATCACCCTGCCTTTGATTCGATAGACATAAGCCAGCACATCGGCCACAGCCTGGTAAAACTCAACCGGAATCATCTCACCGATCGGGACGGATTTATACAGCCCTTGGGCCAAAGGTTTATTTTCAATGATTGGGATGTCATACTTCTTGGCTATTTCCTTGATTTTTTCCGCAATGATATTTTGGCCCTTGGCTACGACCAGCGGCGCTTCTGTCTCCTGATGGTCATATTTCAGCGCCACGGCCAGGTGCATGGGGTTGGTGACCACTACGTCAGCTTCTGGTACCTCCGCCATCATTCGCTGGCGCGTCAGATCCCGCTGCATCGTTCGAATTCTGGCCCGGACCTGGGGATCACCCTCGGTTTGCTTTGTTTCCTCTTTCAGCTCTTCTTTGCTCATCATCAAGTCTCTTTCACTCTGCCATTTTTGAAATGCATAATCCAAAATGGCCAGAGCGACTATGACCCAGCATGTTTTTATAAAAAGCATAAACGCTACCCGGACGGCAAAGTGGGCGATTTCGGACGGGTTAAGCTGTCCAAGACCCAAAATGGTGTCCATCTCTCCGTTAATGGTCTGATAAGCGGTCGCAGCGATGATGGCCACCTTTGCAATGGATTTGAAAAGCTCCATGAGAGAACGCAAAGAAAAAATTCTGGAAAAGCCTTTGATCGGATTTACCTTGGAAAATTTTGGCGTAATACTTTCGCTGGAGAAAAGAATTCCAACCTGCATGATATTGGACAGTAGAGCCGTAATGAAGATTACAAGAAAAATAGGCGCCAGCAGTACCAAAACTTCTCTAGCTTTTTCATTTAAAAAGAGGCCGAAGTCTCTTCCTTCCATGGGGGTTTGTGCCGCATGCGAGAGCGTATAAACCATTAGTCCTGTAAGGTTAGAATAAAGATGATTCGCGAGAAAGTACAGAATGATCAAACCCGCCATGAGCACCGCCACCGAATTAAGCTCCACACTTTTGGGCACCTGCCCCTTCTGGCGAGCCTCTCTTCTTCTCTTGGCAGTCGGTTTTTCAGTCTTGTTGCTTTTGTCTTCAGGCATAACTCACTCACAATGCTCGGAGAAGTTTCAATATCGATAAATCAAGATCAGAGAATATTCCTTTCAGGATGGTGGGGAAAAAAGCAAGCGAGAGTCCGAAGACCAGCAGTCCGATCATGATATAAAGCGGCAGGCCCACGAAAAGCACATTCATCTGTGGGACCGTTTTAGCAATGATGCCCATGGAGACTTTGGTAAAAAAGAGAACGGCGAAAGGCGCAGCTCCAATCTTGACGGCGATGACAAACATCTGGGAAGCCGACCCGGAAACCAGGTCAAAAACGGCGGGGTTGAAAAAGAGGTGACCTGGCGGAACCAGTTTGAAGCTTTCTTCAAGACCTTTAATAATCAAGTAATGTCCATTAAAGACCAGGAACAGGAAGAGCACCATGGTGTTCGAGAATTCAGCTAAAATGGATGTTTGAGTCCCGGTCTGGGGATCCATGACGTTAGCAATGGCCATCCCCATTTGATAACCAACGTACTGGCCAGCCAGTTGAACGCCGGCGAAAATAGTTCGAATCAACAGGGCCAGGGCAAGGCCTATTAAAATTTCTCCAAGAACCAATGGTATAAAACCGATAAAGGTTGTTGGAAAGACGGAAGCGTCCACCTGGATTGTTTTCCAGAGGAAGAAGGACATAACCATAATCAGGGGTATTTTGATCTGAGCCGGAATAAGTTGGCTGCCGAAAATAGGGGCCGTCGTCAAAATGATCGAAATTCGAATCAAGATGAGAAGAAAGGCCATGAAATCTATTATGTTCAGGGATGGAAAGATCATTCATCCAGCCTCATCTGACATAGCTCGGGATATTGATGATTAGGGTTCTGGTGAAAAGAAGCAGTTTATCCAGCATCCAGGGCGCAAAAATGATCAGGGCCACCATAATGGCCACAATTTTAGGTATAAAAGTCAGCGTCATCTCCTGGATGGATGTAACGGCTTGGAAGATTGAGATTGTTAGGCCGACGATCAGACCCAACCCAAGCATCGGCAAAGCCAGCATCAAGGTGATCACAATGGCTTCGCGTCCGAAATTGACCACAAATTCAGGAGTCATAATTTAGCCAAAGCTCCTAACCATAGAGCCTACAAGCAGTTGCCACCCGTCAACAAGGACGAAAAGCATGAGCTTGAAGGGAAGAGAGATCATAATAGGGGGGAGCATCATCATGCCCATGGAAAGAAGGACGGACGCCACCACCATATCGATGATTAAAAACGGTATATACAGAATAAAACCAATAGTAAACGCGGTCTTGAGTTCGCTGATTACGAAGGCCGGGATCAAGGCGGTCATGGGAACATCTTCTTTGTTAGCCGGGCGCTTCATATGGGAAATATTTATAAATAGGGCCAGATCGTTTTCTCGTGTTTGTCTGAACATGAAATCTCTGACAGGGCGGGAGGCCAGCTCCAATGCTTTTTCCTGGGTGACTTCTTTAGCCAGGTAAGGCTGGATGGCCTGGTCGTTAATCTTATTCCAGACCGGGGCCATGATAAAAATCGTTAAAAATAAAGCCAGCCCGACGATAACCTGATTGGGCGGGGCCTGATGCGTGCCCAGGGCCTGTCTGAGAAAGGAAAAAACGACTACCAGCCGGGTGAAGGATGTCATCATGATCAGAATAGATGGGGCAAGGGTAAGTACCGTCAGGACGAAGAGGATTTTAATAACCGTGGCCACCTGGTCCCTGGTCTCGGCATCTTGAAGTTCTATTTTGACAGTGGGCACAGATATCGCTTTAACGGGTCTGGGAATTAAAATCATTGTGCCCAGTAGTAATACCAGTAAAAGAATAATTTTTTTTCTGAAGACGGCCTTTTTCATTGCGATCCGGTTCCCCTCTACGACACAGACCCTTGACCTGTCAGTGCTTTAAGACGTTGAGCAAAACTGACCTTGCTGCTTTGAGTTTCCAGTTTTTGCGTTTTTTTCGAAAAGGAGTCCACCGGTGTTTTATCTAAGCATGAAATATTTTCGCCCGTTACTCCCAGGGTTAAAACCGAATCCCCTACCTCTACCACGGTGATGAAGTTTTTGGGGGCGAGATGATGCGTCGCGATCACCCGTATTATATCCTGGTTTCCAAATATTCCTTGCCTGGCCTTGGTAAATTTCCGCATGAGATATAGCACTAGAAGCAACCCACCGATGAGAATGACCAAAGTGACAAACATCCTGATCCCCGCATTAAAAAGGTTCGGCGTTTCAACTCCCGGGGCTTCATCCGCAGCCTTAAGAACAGCCGGGCTGAAAATCAGCCACCATAACGCGCAGATCGCAGCAAGGTTCAGGGGTTTAAGCCGCATTTTCATACATCTCCACTACTTAAGCCAAACTCTGGACTCTTTCCATAGGACTGACGATATCCGTTAACCGAACTCCAAATTTTTCGTTGACCACCACAACCTCACCCCGGGCTACAAGCTTGGAGTTGATTAGAATTTCCAGGGGCTCTCCAGCTAGTTTGTCCAGTTC
>CAZVRN010000025.1:0-15576 GCA_964629485.1 uncultured Thermodesulfobacteriota bacterium
ACTTCATTTACTAAAATGACCGGACACATTATGTACTAGCTACAATAAATGAACTGAGACTTGACCGAACGTGATGAACAGGAGATAATCCTGGCACAAAATTCTTTTCCCTTGTTTTTATATCTTCAAGAGCGGGGATACGGCTTGGGATCCGCGAGGATTTGAAAGGAATAAAACTTTGAGTCTTCAATTTTCCCTGAGAGATGACGGAGCGTGGCTTCTCGGCGGTCATCTCCTCCACCCGGCGCACGATCCTTTGAAGGCGGCTTGCGATGACGAACTGGGAAGGCTTCTTAAAGATGCCGGGCCGGATGATCTTCTGCTGCTGGCCGGATGCGGCCTGGGATGGCATATCAAGGCTGTGCTGGATCATGCTGACCCGCCCCGGGTCCTGGTTTATGAACCGGACGCCGGGCGCCTTGCCGATATGTATAAATACGGTCCATCACTCCCGGACCTGGACTTAGCCACTGATGAAACGTCCCTGGCGGAAGCCCTGGGCAAATTTTTAGTCTATGGTCAAACAAAACGCGTGGCTTTTTATTCACCTTTGGCTTACCGAAAGGCCCTCCCTGAATTGGTAAAGTCAGCCAGGACTCTCTTAGACCACACTTTGGCCCGAAGCCAGGCGGACGCTGCTACCCGGAGCCTCAAAAGCGATGTCTGGCTGGAAAATTTAGAAAAAAATATAACATGGTGGCCTCGCCTGCCCGACTTGACCCTGTTGAGCGGTATTTTACCGGGGATGCCCGCTTTAGTTATTGGAGCCGGCCCATCCCTTGACCAGAGCCTGCAGCATCTGGCCGGAGTTACTGACCGGGCCCTGGTTCTGGCGGCGGCCTCGGCCTTAAAGCCTTTGGCCTCGGTCGGGGTTTTTCCGCACATCGCCTTTGCGCTGGAAGCAAAAGATGAATCAAGGCAGTTTTCAGGCGTGGATCATTCGCAGACTCTGCTCTCGGCCGCCTCAACCGGTCATCCCAACCATTTTCAGCAGTGGTCCGGGTCCATGAGTCTTTTTCATCTCTGGCCCTGGGCGGCCATGCTGGCCGGGTTGGGCAGAAGTCTGCCTACTGGAGGTCATGTGACCAGCGCCGCCTTTTCACTCGCCGTGTTATGGGGTTGCGATCCCATTGTCCTGGTCGGCCAGGATTTGGCTTACACCCATGGCCGGGTTCATGCTTCCGGTCGTCCTGGCGGTGAAGACGAGGAGCAGTCGGAAACCATGGAGATACCTGCAATCAATGGCGGCAAGGTCCGGACTTCGCCGGTTATGCTCGGCTATCTGCTCTGGTACGAAGAAGCGGCAAGTACCTTGAAAAAATCGCGGCGTTGTGTTATCAACGCCACGGCGGCTGGAGCTTACCTGACGGGTTTTGAACATAAATCCCTCGCAGAGGTTCTGGTGGATTTACCGCAAAGAAAAGAAGAATTAAGGGCCGTCATAGAGGGAGTAAATCGGCTGCCATGTCCCAAGGCTTCTTTCCTGGTTCAACGCATCGCTGAAACCCGGCTCGATCTGCAGGCAATATTACGGGCTTTGGAGCGGGAAGGCCTGGAAGCCGCGCGGGCTTCATTACGCAAAGGATCGGTGGCGGAAGCCGCTTTTGAAGAAAATATTCGGCCTGGCCAAAGCCGGGATTCGAATATTCGGTTTATCAAGAGGCTGATTGAAGCCCTGGACAGCATGGCTCAAGGGCTGTATCAAGCGTTTGATCTCGAAAAACCGAGGCAGTAAAACAGTTCCATGGAAATAATGTCTTAGCCGGGGATAAAAAGACCTTAGGCTTAAATATTTTAATCTCCTTGTTTTAGGTTTTTCTTTTAATTTCCGTGTTTGACGGGCATTGAGGGATCAATGAGCGGTCCGAAATTTTTAGTTTCAAAATGGGCGCGCGCTTTTTTATGGTAAAAAGGACTTGACTCAGGAGAAGACAGTGGATAGAGTCACTTCCCTCAGAGGATTTGGACCTGGTTAACCGCCGCAGGTAGGTATGGGCAGTCAAGATACGCTTTCGGAGAGTGAACTTTTTTACTGGTTGGCCCTCTACCTGGCTCCGGGGATCGGTGCGGTCAGATTCGCACGGCTCCTTGATCGCTTCAAGACTCCGCAGGCTGTCTTTCAGGCCTCGTTTGAAGAGCTGACGCAGGTTCCGCGCCTGCCTTCCAAAACCGCGGCCGCCTTGTTAAGGTTTGACTGGGCGGACGATGTGGCCAGGGAACTAAAACGGGTTCAGCGTTTGGGCATAAAGCTTATAACCCTGAATGACCAGGCTTATCCGCCGCGGTTGAAAGAAATTTATGATCCGCCGCCTCTGCTTTGGATCAATGGAGAAATTTCCGAAGCGGACCACATTGCGATCGCCATCGTGGGTTCAAGGGGAGCGACCGCCTATGGTCGTGAGATATCCAGCCGTCTATCCGGCGACCTGGCCGCCGCCGGCGTGAGTGTGATCAGCGGTATGGCCCTGGGAATTGATTCAGCGGCGCACCAAGGCGCTTTGAACGCGGGAGGCCGGACTCTCGCTGTTCTGGGCTGCGGGGTGGATGTCTGTTATCCAAAGCCCAATACTGATCTTTTCAGACGTATTCCCAGGCAAGGGGCTCTCATCAGCGAATTTCGCCTGGGGACCAAGCCGGAGCCGGGCTTCTTCCCGCTTCGCAACAGGGTTATTTCCGGACTGTCTCTGGGGGTGGTGGTGGTTGAAGCTGGATCTCGAAGCGGATCGCTTATCACCGCGCGGCTGGCTCTTGAACAGAACAGGGAGGTTTTTGCTGTGCCCGGCCGGGTTGCCTCCGCGAAAACTCAAGGCACCCATGCCTTGTTGAAACAGGGTGCTCGTTTGGTAGAGACAGCCCGGGATATTTTGGATGAGATAACTCCGCAAATTAAGGTGAAGCCTCCTGTGCCAAAGCAGAAGGCCCCGGTGCACGAACCGGACGGTAAGGCGGGCAGAATCTGGGAGGCTTTGAGCGAGGGTGCTTTGCACATTGATAAACTTGGGCGAATGATCAAACTTAAGCCGGCCGAAATGGCGCCTTTACTTTTGGAAATGGAGTTGAAGGGATTGATTCGGCAGTTGCCCGGCATGAGGTACATCAGGATTTGAACATGGAAAAGTCGCTAGTTATTGTGGAATCTCCGGCTAAGGCCCGGACTATCAGAAAATATCTCGGCCCGGAATTTGACGTGAAGGCGTCAGTCGGTCACATCAGGGATCTCCCGGTTAACAGACTCGGTGTTGATATTGAAAATGGATTCATCCCGGAATATGTGAATATAAAAGAAAAGCAAAAAATTATCACAGAACTGAAAAAGGCGGCTAAAGGAAAAAAAGTAATTTATCTCGCCCCGGACCCGGATCGGGAAGGCGAGGCCATTGCCTGGCATATCGCCGAAGCCCTCAAAGCCAAAGGACGAAATTTCAAACGGGTTCTCTTCCATGAGTTGACTCCCAAGGCTATCCGTTCCGCCATTGATCATCCGGAAGAATTATCCATCCAGCGCTTTGAATCCCAGCAGGCCCGCCGGATTCTTGACCGGTTGGTCGGGTATCAGATCTCGCCTTTGCTCTGGAGCAAGGTCAAAAGGGGTCTCTCGGCCGGTCGCGTCCAATCGGTGGCTCTGAAAATTATCATTACGCGGGAACGCGAGATATTCGCTTTTGAGCCCGAGGAATATTGGAGTCTGACCGCACGGCTCGCCGCGGAAGAGCATGAATTTTCAGCCCGCCTCCTTAAGGAAGGAAAGCACAAGATCAAGTTAAAAACCGGGGAGCGGACACAGGAAATTATCAAGCGTGTCAAGGGTTCTCCATTTATTGTTGATAAAGTCGTTTCCAGGGAGAGGAAGCGAAATCCCCTGCCGCCTTTCACCACCAGTCAGCTTCAGCAAGAAGCCTTCAGCCGCCTGAGATTTCATACGCGGCACACCATGGCCCTGGCCCAAAAACTGTATGAGGGCGTGGAGTTGGGTTCGGAAGGAGCTATCGGGCTTATCACCTACATGAGAACTGATTCGGTTCGCGTGGCCGGCGAGGCGGTGAATGAAGTCAGAGACCTGATTCAAAAGCGCTTTGGCCAAGCTTTCTTGCCGCCGAAACCGAATTTTTTTCGCAACAAGAAAGGTTCTCAGGACGCCCATGAAGCCATTCGGCCCACATCGGCGCTGAGGACACCGGAAACGGTGAAACAGCATCTCTCACCTGACTTGTTTGCCTTGTATGAACTGATCTGGAAAAGATTCGTGGCCAGCCAGATGAAAGCCGCCCTGATTGGCCAAACCTCGGTTGATATCAAGGCTGACCGGTTTATTTTCCGGGCCACAGGTTCGGTGATCAAGTTTAAAGGGTTTTTGGAAGTAACCGGAAACGGGGCCGGGGAAGAACGCGAGGTTTTGCCTCCACTCAAGGAAGGCATGGAAGTTGACCTTAAGGAACTTTTACCCAGGCAGCATTTCACTCAGCCACCACCGCGTTTTACCGAGGCCACCCTGGTCAAGGAGCTGGAAGATAACGGGATCGGGCGGCCCAGCACATACGCGACCATTATATCCACTTTAAAGGACAAGGAGTATGTGCGGCAGGTCAAGGGTCATTTAGCCCCGACAGAACTGGGTTTTCTGGTCAATGACCTCCTGGCCGACAATTTCCCCGGTATCATGAATATTGAATTCACCGCCGGTATGGAAAACGACCTGGACGAGATTGAAGAGGGGCGGACCAACTGGAGTGAAGTCCTGAAACGATTTTACCAATCCTTTGAAAAAGATTTGCACCGGGCTGAGAAGGAAATGCTTTCCCTTAAAAGGGAGGGACTTAAGACCGGCATCAGATGCGAACTCTGCGGATCGGAGATGGTTCTCAAATGGGGGCGAAACGGGCCTTTCTTGTCATGCAGCAGGTATCCCGCCTGCAGGAACGCCAAGGATTATACCAGGGACGAGAAAGGCCGGATCGAAGCCGTAACACCTCAGGCTGACGAGACTGACGATGTTTGTGAGAAATGCGGGAAGCCCATGGTCGTGAAAAACGGCCGCTACGGCCCCTTTTTGGCCTGTTCGGGCTACCCGGATTGCAAGAACACGCGGCCGATTAAGGGTCGCGATGAGGAAAAACTGCCGCCCCTGCCCCCGGGAATGGAAAAGACCTGTGCAAAATGCGGGTCCCCCTTAGAGGTTAAAAGAAGCAGGATGGGCAACCTTTTCATCGCCTGCACCAACTATCCCAAGTGTAAAAGCGTTCAGCCTTATCCGACAGGTATCAAGTGCCCTCGTGATGGTTGTTCGGGAGAGCTGGTTGAACGCCCGTCCAAGAAGGGCGTTTTTTTCGGCTGTAGCGAGTTCCCTAAATGCCGTTTCACCCTGCGCAACCGTCCGGTAAACCAAGCCTGTCCTAAATGCGGATTTCCCTACCTGCTTGAATCTCCGAAAAAAGACAAAACAGCGGAAACCGCCGGGAAAACCACCCTGATCTGTCCTAATAAGAATTGCGATTACAAGTCTGAGCCCGATGCCTCGTCCTGAACCTGTTGCCATGGAGGCGGTTTAAAGCTCAAAGGAATCTGTGGGCCCTGGCAGGCCCCGGCATAACGCTGCGCAAAAGCCCTGGCCAGGGACTTCTTAAGAACCAGTAATTTTGTTGAGATCACGGAATTTGACAATGAGTTCGGCTAAAGAACGAAGTCTTTAAGAAATCTTAGTCAGGGAAAGCGGCGGTTCATGGCAGATATATTCATTGACCGGCAGGCCGGATCATGGTATTTAATATTTATTACGTATGGTTAAGATTAAAGCGGGGGAGCTGTGCTCGACCTTAAATTTGTACGTGAAAATCTGAACCTGGTCGCTGAAAAAGTCAAGCAGCGCGGTTTGGATATTGATATGTCAGAGTTTATTCGGCTGGATGACGAGCGGCGGCGCCTCCTGGCCGAGGTTGAAGCGCTTAAATATCGGCGCAATCAGGTGAACCGGGAAATCACGGCGCGCAAAAAAGCCAAAGAAGACGCTACGGATATCATTGCTGAGATGAAATCGGTCTCAGCCAAGATCAAGGAAGTCGACGCTTTGACCAGCGCGGCAATTGCTGCTGAGCAAGAATTTCTGCTGAATCTGCCCAATCTGCCGGATGAGTCCGTACCGGTCGGTTCTTCAGATGAGGACAACCCGGTCTTTAAAACCTGGGGCGAGGCGCCTCAATTTGACTTCGAGCCCCTGAACCACTGGGACATCGGGGTCGACCTGGATATTCTTGATTTCAAACGCGCGGCCAAGATCACCGGCGCACGGTTTTCTCTGCTCAAAGGACCGGCCTCACTTTTAGAGCGGGCCTTGATCAACTTCATGCTTGATCTTCATATCAGAAAGCATGGCTATACAGAATTCCTGCCGCCTTTCATCGTTAATTCCAATTCCATGCTCGGGACCGGTCAACTTCCCAAGTTCGCCGAGGAAGCTTTCAAGCTGGAGGGCTGGGATTATTACCTGGTGCCCACGGCTGAAGTGCCATTGACGAATATCCACCGCGATGAGATCCTTGAGGGCAAAGACCTGCCGCTTTATTACACGGCTTACACTCCGTGTTTTCGTTCCGAGGCAGGGTCCTACGGACAGGATACGCGGGGGATAATCAGGCAGCACCAATTTGATAAGGTGGAGCTGGTCAAGTTTTGCCGGCCGGAAGACTCTTACGCTGAATTGGAGAAACTGCTCGCTGACGCCGAAGCGGTTTTACAAAATCTTGATTTGCATTATCGGGTCGTCACTCTTTGTACCGGCGACCTGGGTTTTTCCGCGGCCAAAACATACGACCTTGAAGTCTGGTTGCCCGGTCAGCAGAGGTATCGGGAAATCTCTTCCTGCAGCAATTTTACTGATTTTCAGTCCCGGCGCGCGAATATTCGATATAGATCGAACAGCGGTTCGAAGGCGGAATTTGTTCATACCCTGAACGGTTCCGGCCTGGCTGTCGGCCGGACCATGGTGGCTATTCTGGAAAATTACCAGCAAGCTGACGGCTCGGTGGTCATCCCCAAGGCTTTACATCCCTACATGGGTGGGTTGACCGTGATTAAAAAACAATCCTGAACAGGATAAAACCAGAGGAAAGAAAGCTCGGAAACCCTCAGACCATGGACTGGCAAAGTCGGCGTTTAAATCAACGCAGGCCACTATTAAACCTGAAAAGGGCTCAATCACGAAGGTCTTTATTCGGGTTGATATCATTGTTGGTTATTGCCGGGATGTTGGTTTTTACGGGCGGTATTTTGAGCGGCCGTTTCTCTCTCGCTTCTCTTTATAAATCCAATACCCCGCCCAAGGTTCAGGTTTTTCAGAAAACAGATTCTGATTCTAATCGGCCAAAATCCTTAACAAAAGATACTCTGGCCAGGCTTATCGGCCCTCGTTCCTTCAACGAGGATGAGCTTAACGCCTTTGAAATCAAAAACAAGACCGGAGAGGATTTATTTGTTAATACCACCCTTATACCGGAACTCCAGAAGTGGGCCGTGAAAACCATTTCGAGAACCCGGGCCCATTCAGCCGCGCTGGTGATTCTGAATCCCGACCGGGGTGATGTGCTGGCCATGGCCAGTTACACTGATAATCATCAGCCGGTTAACCTGGTTCTCCGAAGCTCCTTCCCGGCGGCAAGTCTGTTTAAGATTGTCACCGCCGCCGCAGCGGTTGAGACTGCGAACCTTAATTGCAGTTCAATACTGGCGTATAACGGCCGCAAGTACACGCTCTACCGCAAACAACTCAGGACTGACGTTCGGAGCGGTCGAAACCGGGTTACCCTGCAGGAAAGCTTCGCCAAAAGCATCAATGTCGTTTTTGGAAAATTAGGGGCTTATTTACTCAGCCCGGATGTCTTGAAAGAGTTCGCCCGACGCTTTTATTTTAATAAACCAATTCCTTTTGAACTGCCTGTGCAGCCAAGCCGGTTCAAGCCGCCGGATTCGGATTCCTTCCATCTGGCCGAGGCCGCTTCCGGTTTTAATCGCACGACCATGCTTTCACCGCTCCATGGGGCTTTGATCGCCGCGGCCATGGTCAAAGACGGGTTGATTGTTGAACCGACCGTGGTCAGGGAAGTTTTCAACCGGAACAATAACATTTATTACCGTCACCAGACCGCTTACCTGGGGCGGGCAATTTCAACCGAAACTGCACGAGAGCTGAAAAGAATGATGCGCGCCACTATCACCAAAGGCACTGGCCGGCCGTTTTTCCGCCGCAGGCGGGCTCAGGCGATTTTGTCCAAACTTGAAATCGGCGGAAAATCTGGCAGTATAAACGATAACCAGGGCCGAAGAGTGGACTGGTTTATCTCCTTTGCCGTGAAAAAAGGCTCACATGACAAGATTGCCCTGGCAGCGGTGGTCGTTCACCATCGGGATAAATTGGGCCTGAGAGCTCAGGCCATAGTTCGTGACTCAATTATCCATTATTTCGGCCCGCATTTAAGAGCTGACAAAAAATCAAACGCCACACGAGGATGAAAAACATGAAGATTACGATCAATAAAACCGAACTTCATCTCACTCAGGGGGATATCACCGAGATGGATACCGAGGCGATCGTGAATGCGGCCAACGCCCAGTTGGTGCTCGGAGGCGGGGTCGCCGGGGCCATTCGAACCAAGGGTGGACCATCCATCCAGAAAGAGTGTGATCAGATCGGCGGTACATATGTCGGCGGGGCGGTCGTTACTGGGGGAGGCAACCTCAAGGCTAAATACGTAATCCATGCTGTGGGCCCCCGCATGGGTGAAGGTGATGAAGATCATAAACTGGAACAGGCAACCCTAAACAGCCTGATACGCGCGGACGAAAAAGGCATAAAAAGCATCTCATTCCCGGCTATCAGCACGGGAATTTTCGGGTTTCCCATTGACCGCGCCGCCAAGATTATGCTCAGGGCGGTCAAGAACCATCTGGAGGGGCAGACCAGCCTGGAAAAGGTTGTTTTCTGCCTTTACGGCCAGGAGAGTTACGATGTCTTTGCGGCCCAGTTCAGGCGGCTGTTTAAGGTATGAGAATGCTTCGAACCAGACGAAATAAAAGGTGACAGGGGGAAAAGCATCGGGTAATTAAAACAGCTCCCCTGATAGAAAAAACAGGGTCTGGGCGATGGAGTGTATACCTGAGGAAACCTCCGGGCAAGTGCGCATGAAATTATTAATTTATTAATGAGGAGGAAAAAATGCCGGAAAAAATGATCAATAACATCCACTGGCTGGGGCATGACGGCTTTTATGTGGAAGGTTCCAAGGTCGTCTATTTTGATCCTTATCAAATAAGCGGCGGTCCCAAGGCTGATATGGTCCTCATTACCCACGAACACTTCGATCATTGTTCGCCGGATGATGTGGCCAAGGTCGCCAAGGATGATACGGTGATCGTGACGGAAGCGGATTCTGCCAGCAAACTCTCGGGAAACATTCAGGTGTTAAAGCCGGGAGAAAGCACCGAAGTGGCTGGTGTCAAGATCAGCGCCGTTCCTTCCTACAATATTAATAAGGATTTTCACCCCAAAGCGAATAACTGGCTGGGTTTCGTGGTTGAACTGGATGGTGTTAAAATTTATCATGCCGGGGACACGGATTTTATCCCGGAGATGAATGACCTCGAAGTAGACATCGCCCTGATTCCTGTCTCCGGAACCTATGTCATGACCGCCGAACAGGGTATTGAAGCGGCTCGCGCCATTAAACCCAAGATCGCCATCCCCATGCACTATGGGGCGATCGTAGGTTCCGAAGATGATGCGAAGAAGTTTGCCGAGGCCCTTAAGGGCGAGATGACCGTGGTTATTAAAAAGAAAGAGTGATTTTATTTTTTTCATGCTCAGACCGGGTCTAGTTCCCTGCCGGTCGGGTGCGACCGGAACATAACCGGAATTAAAATTAAAAAAAGACCTCTTAAGAACTTCGTCCTTCAACTGAACTCATTATCGGGTTCCGCGACCTTAACAAAATTATTGGTTCTTAAGAGGTTTCTTTATGTGAATGCGATTTATGGAAAAACTCCTTAAACCCTGTGATTTCCTGATCATCGGTGGAGGCATACTGGGTCTTAATATAGCCTTGGCTCTTAAAAGAAGACACCCGGATTCAAGTATCACCCTTCTCGAGAAGGAAAAGCGATTCGCCTGTCACGCCAGCGGCAGGAACAGCGGTGTCCTTCATGCTGGTTTTTATTATGCCGCTGATAGTTTCAAGGCCAGATTTACCAAAATCGGGAATGAACGCTTAACAGATTACTGCCTCGAAAAGAATTTGCCGATCAACAGGTGCGGCAAACTTGTGGTCGCAAAAAACGAACAGGACCTTAAAGGGTTTGAGGAACTGTTGAGACGGGCCAGGGTGAATGGTATCGATTTACAGGAACTAGACGCCCGGCAGGCCCGTGATATTGAGCCCAAAGTCAAGACCGTGGAACGAGCCCTTTTCTCCCCGAAGACCGCTGTGGTTGATCCTGTGGAGATTGTGGAATCCCTGGCCCGGGATGCCCTTGAAGCAG
Source organism: uncultured Thermodesulfobacteriota bacterium (assembly GCA_964629485.1). Taxonomy (GTDB): domain Bacteria; phylum Desulfobacterota; class Desulfarculia; order Adiutricales; family JAFDHD01; genus JAFDHD01. Next base: position 10,522 of record CAZVRN010000025.1, read on the forward strand.
GTGTCCGGTGCCTGAACGGGGTGCATTATCGGGGCAGGAAAAAAGGCGCGGTAATGACCTCGCATGGTCCTGTGGAAGCGAAATACGTGGTTAATGCGGCTGGCCTCTACGCGGATAAAGTGGCCCATGATTTTGGCTTTGCCGAACATTATAAGATTTTACCTTTTAAAGGTCTCTACCTTTACTCGAACCTGCCGCCCGGGGCTGTTCGGACTCACATCTACCCTGTGCCCGACCTGAATTACCCTTTTCTCGGCGTGCATTACACGGTTGGGGTAGACGGCCGGATAAAAATAGGGCCGACAGCTATTCCGGCTTTCTGGCGTGAAAACTATTCCGGCTTTCAAAATTTTAACCCGGCCGAGTTCATCCAGGTCCTATCATCCGAAATGAATCTCTTTATAAGCTCAAATTTTAATTTCAAGAAGATAGCCTTAACCGAAGCCCGTAAAATGTTTCGGCCAAGCCTGGTCCACCAGGCGGCCTGCCTGCTCGAAGGCGTTCGGCTTTCGGACTATAACCGGTGGGGCAAACCGGGTATTCGGGCTCAGCTTTACGACACCAGGCAAAAAAAGTTGGTTATGGATTTTTGCCTGGCGGGCGATGACCGGTCATTCCATGTCCTTAACGCGGTTTCCCCCGCTTTTACCGCCTCCATGCCTTTTTCAGAACATATCTGCGATGAAATTGACGGCAAACTCCGCCGCTGACCCTGCTCGAACCTGTCAAGTCTCTCTTTCGAGGTTTTTTATAAGTTTTTTACCCCGGCTGACCGGGGCCGGGGTGCCGGTTTTAACAGCCTCTTTTATAAGTTTCAGGAGGTGAGGCTTCAGGGTTTCGTCATGTTCCGCCAGGTTTGCCAGGGTCTGCATGGCGTTGACCTTGACGATTTTGCTCTTATCCTTTTTAAAATAGGATGTTAAAATTTTGACAATTAGCTTTTTTTCATCCCGGCTGATATCAAGATATGAAAACATCTGAGCCGTATGCCACCGGACTTCCTGCTGCCTTATATTTGAGACTTTAAAGATTAACTTGTTTTTAAAGGGCTGGAGATACCCGGGATGCTTTCGTGAAACTTTTTCAATGACGTCTGCCGCGCGCATCCTGATAACCGGATCGGCCGCAAACACGCCTTCGAAAACCTCGCTGAAAAGCTGGGGTTCCTTGAGAATTTTTTTTTACAACTTCTTCAGCCCGGCCGATCGACCTGAGGTCACCACCGGCCAGGTCCAGGAGGATTGGATGGATTCTTGTTCCTCTTTTTCTTTTGTTCTTCCTTGATTTCTTTAATGATCTGATCGATCCGGTTTTTAAGCTTCGGTGATTCCGTGGCCGCGTATTTTCTCGCCTTTTCGAGATGATAAAGCGCTTTTCGGGGCTTATCCGTGACCTTGAAGTAAAGGCCGGTATTAAAATGGGCCCTGGCCAGCTCATTGAGACGCCCGTAAACCAGCCCGAGGTTATAAAGACCTTGGGCGTGGTCAGGGTCTTTAGCCAGCAGCTTTTGGAAAAGCTGCTTCGACCGGTCAAGCTGTCCTTGTTCCTGGTATGTGCGAGCCAGAAAGAAAAGAGCCTGTTTGTAATCCGGCTTGAATATGATTGCGCGGCCTAACATGTCCGCCGCTTCCCGGTAGTTCCCCTGTTTGAAGAGCAATGCCCCGAAGTCTGTCAGGAACTCCGCGTTGGCCGGGTCCTTTTTCAGGGCCAGTTTGAATTCGTCAACGGCCAAATTAAATTTTTGCTGTTTTTGATAAAAGAGGGCCAGACCGTAATGGGCCAGGCCCACGGTTTGCTCTTTCTTCAGTAAACCTTTGAAATAATTTTGAGCGCGAAGCTGGTCGCCGTATCGGGCCACAATTTTGGCCTTAAATGCCCTGAAGGCCTGCTCGTCGCCCCGGCCCTTGATTTTTCCATATTGGGGGTGAGAGACGGTCAGTATTTCTATGGTTGAAATTCGTTCATGCAGGGCCGGGTGAGTGCTGAGGTAGTCTGGCACGTCAGAGGCCCCTTGCCACTGGTTTTGCGCTAAAATGTGAAATGCCTGAAGCATGAAGTCCGGGGCATAGCCGGCCTTGACCAGATATCTGAGTCCTTTACTATCCGCTTCGGTTTCATCTTCGCGGCTGTACTTCAATTCAGCCTGCATGCTGGCGGCCGTGGAGCCTATTATCAAGGCCGGAGCCGCCTTCCCCCCAATGAATATGCCCGCCATGATCGCCCCTAATGTCGCCAGGTTGAGCATCTTGGCCCGTTGAAGTTTTTCGGATATGTGGCGGCTGGTTACATGGGCGATTTCATGAGAAAGAATGGCGGCCAACTGCCCCTCGGATTCGAAGGCCATAATGAGCCCGGAATTAACGAACACGTATCCGGCAGGCGCGGCAAAGGCATTAATGATCTCTTGATCAATAACGAAAAACCGGAATTTAAAGTGTTGCGGCCCGGCAGCTTTGACTATCTTTTGCCCCAGGGCATTGATATAATCGACAATGTCTTCATCAGTAATGAGTTTATTCGTTTTCTTGATGTAATTGAAAAACTGTCGGCCCAGTTCACGTTCTTCTTCATAACTGAGGCTGAAGGCGGTTCGAGGAGGCAGAAGAAGGGAGAGGCTGATCGCTGCGAGCAGGATATAATGCGACCAGGTGAGCCTCGTTCCAATATTCATTTTTAAACCTGTTTTCTCTCAGCAGGTGAGTTGGAATCATGCTGAAAAGTCTTTATTTGCTTCAGGTCTACTGGTTCGGCTTCGATCCAGAGTCCTTCCAGGTCGTAAAACTTGCGGATTGAATGATAAAAAATATGTACGATTACTTCTCCATAATCAATTAAAATCCAGCGGCCGTCTGATTTGCCTTCTGTGCCCAGGGGAAGATGGCCGCCTCTTTTTTTGACTTCCTCCAAAATGTGCCCCGCGATGGCCTGGACCTGGCGGCTTGAGTTGCCAGAACAGATGAGAAAGTACTCCGCGATTGAAGAAATTTTGTCAACCTTGAGCAGAACAAGGTCAAAGGCCTTGGTTTCACGGGCCGCAGCAACAGCAAGTTCAACCTTATTTAGCCCGGGGTCTGTCATTTCGCCTGTCCTTTCTCCCGATAGAGGCCGTTTTTTTCAATGTATTCCCGGACCGCTTCCGGGACGAGAAAACGTATCGATTCTCCACGGGCCAAACTTTTACGAATATTGGTTGACGAGATGTCAAGCCGGGTAACCTGACGGTAATAAACGTTTCTTTTTCCAGGGCATTTATAGGCTCCTGAATCAGGGTTCCACGAATAATCAGGAGAAACCGACTCCCGGAGCAGGCGCCCCACCTGATCGGGAGCGTTTTCAGGCCTGCTGATGACGACGATCTGGGTCAGGTCAAATAACTTGTTATACTCCTTCCAGGCCGTGACCTCCATGAAGGCCTCCTGCCCCAGGATGAAATAAGGATCAAACTTTTTTTTAAACTCCTGATGGATCTGGCGCAGGGAATCAACGGTGTATGAGGGGCCTTCCCGCTTGGCTTCCATGTCTGAAACAGAAAACCCGGGTCGGCCCTTAATGGCGATCCTGGTCATCTGATAGCGATGTTCAAATTCCACCACCGGCGCGAGGTCTTTGTGAGGCGGCATGGCCGAGGGGATGAAGAGAACCTCATCCAGGCCCATGATCCCCGCGATTTCTTCAGCCGCTCTAAGGTGGCCGAAGTGGATGGGGTTAAATGTCCCGCCGATAAGGCCCAGCCTTACTATGGATGAGGTCATCAAGCTCTGATTTGTCCTTCTCCGAAAACCAGAAATTTGGTGGTGGTCAGTTCTTTGAGCCCCATGGGCCCGAAGGCGTGAAGCTTGGAGGTGCTGATACCGATTTCCGCCCCCAGGCCAAGCTGTCCGCCGTCATTGAATCTGGTTGAAGCATTGACCAGGACCACAGAAGAGTCCACTTCCGCCAGGAAGCGGCGGGCGCGGCTGTAATCAGCAGTGACAATGGCGTCCGTGTGCTGGGAGCTGTAAGCGGCTATATGGTCCATGGCCTCGGTCAGCCCGGAGACGACCTTGACCGCCAGTATCAAATCCAGGTACTCGGCCGGCCAGTCTGAATCAGTCGCCGGGGTACGGCCCGGCAGACGTTTGAGGGTTTCCGGGCAGCACCTGAGCTCGACTCCGGCACCTTCCAAGGCTTCGGCCGCTCTGGGCAGAAAATCGTCAGCCACTGAACGGTGAACCAATAAAGTCTCCAGGGCGTTGCAGACACCGGGCCGCTGAACCTTCGAGTTTACAGCGATCCTGACGGCCATGTCCAGATCGGCGGACTCATCCACGAAAAGGTGGCAAACACCCTTGTAGTGTTTCAGAACCGGGATGCGGGAATTCTCGGCCACGAAACGAATCAGCCCTTCGCCCCCCCGGGGAATGATCAAATCAATGTCATCCTCAAGGGCCAGCAGGGCGTTGACCGCTTCCCGGTCCGCCGTAGGAACCACCTGAACAGCGGCCGAAGGCGCTCCGGCAGCTTCAAGCGCCTCTCTCACGACCGCGGCGATGGCCATGTTTGATCTCAGCGCCTCAGAGCCACCGCGAAGAATAACTGCATTGCCTGATTTCAGGCAGAGACCGGCCGCGTCCACAGTCACGTTGGGCCGGGACTCATAGATAAACCCGATCACTCCCAGGGGGATTCGCATCTTCCCCACCAGTAGCCCGTTGGGACGTCTCCACATCCTCACCACCTCTCCTACTGGATCGGGCAGAGCGGCGATCTCCCTTATCCCCTCGGCCATCCCTTCGATGACCTTTTCAGTGAGGGTGAGACGGTCAATGAGGGCCCCCCTGATCCCCTTCCTCTTGGCCTCCTCGACGTCCCTCCTGTTCTCCTCGAGGAGCAGGGCCTTCCGCTCAAGGAGCCTCTCCGCCATCCCCCTCAGGGCCTCATCCTTGACCCACGAGGGGAGCCTGGACACCCTGAGCGAGGCCTCCCTCGCTTCCTTAGCCATCCTCCTGACCTCATCCCTTATCTCCATGGTTACCTCCCTTCCGAGACTTACAGTACCGCCAAATTGTCCCTGTG